>JBIKIK010000049.1:0-9040 GCA_044361655.1 Luteolibacter sp.
CTTCGAGTTCGTTCGAGACCTTGTCGGTTTCGAGCACCACGAGCACTTCGCCTTTGCTCACCGCGTCGCCATCTTTCTTGCGCCATGAGGCGACATTGGCAGAGGTCACCGATTCGCCGGAGGCGGAGACGCGGATTTCGACATTGCCAGCGGGGGAGGCGGAGGAAGTCGTCGAAGCGGCGGGAGCTGCGCTAGCAGCAGCGGGCGCTGGTGCGGGCGTCGCAGCACTTGCGGCAGGAGCGCTGGTGGAGCCCGAGCCACCGATGCGTGCGATCAATGCACCGATCGGCACTTCTTCGCCTTCGCCGACAAGAATTTCCAGCACGCCATCAGCGGCGGCTTCGAGTTCGTTCGAGACCTTGTCGGTTTCGAGCGTCACGAGGATGTCACCTTTGTGGACCATGTCGCCGTTTGCCTTGTGCCAGCGGGCGACATTGGCGGAGGTGACGGATTCGCCGGAGGCGGGGACTTTGACATCGGTGCTCATGAAGGTGGAGGGGATGGATGAGTGGAAAATTTTTCAGAGTGTGAAGGCCTGTTCGAGCAGCGCCTTATGTTCGCGGTAGTGCATGGCCTTCGAGCCGGCGGCGGGGCTGGAGGCGGATTCGCGTCCGGCGTAAATCAGATCGATGCCGAGCGTGTGTTCCATGCGCGGGCGGATGAAGAACCATGCGCCCATGTTCACCGGTTCTTCCTGGCACCAGATGAACTTGTTGGCATTTTTGTACTGACCGGTCATCGCCTTGATCATGTCGCGATGGAACGGATAGAGCTGCTCGACGCGCAGGATCGCGGTGTCTTCCGCGCCGCGTTCTAGGCGCTGGGCGGCGAGGTCGTAGAAAACTTTGCCCGTGCAGAAAATCACGCGCTTGATCGAGCCTAGGTCCTTGACCGGTTTCGGATCGGGCAGGATTTCCTGGAAACAGGAACCTTCGAGGAAATCGCTTTCCGGCGAGACCGCTTCCGGGCGGCCGAGCAAACTCTTGGGCGTCATCAGGACAAGCGGCTTGCGGAAGTCGCGATGTTTCTGGCGGCGCAGTGCGTGGAAGTACTGTGCGGGAGTGGTGAGGTTCCCGATGATCATGTTTTTCTCCGCGCAGAGTTGCAGGAAGCGTTCCAAGCGCGCGCTCGAATGCTCGGGGCCCATGCCTTCATAGCCGTGGGGCAGCAGCATCACGAGGTCGGTCGGTGTTTGCCATTTCGATTCGGCGGAGGAAATGAATTGGTCGATGATCACCTGCGCGCCGTTGGAGAAATCGCCGAACTGCGCTTCCCAGAGTGTGAGCATCTTCGGGTACGAAAGCGAGTAGCCGTAATCGAAGCCAAGCACGGCAAACTCCGAGAGCAGCGAGTTGTGCACGCAGAACTTTCCTTGATCCGGCGCGAGGTGTTCGAGCGGGATGAAGCGCTCGGTGCTTTCGTAATCGTGCAGCACGACATGGCGTTGCGAAAAGGTGCCGCGGCCGCAGTCCTGACCCGAGAGGCGCACGGGTGTGCCCTCCATGAGGAGCGAGCCGAAGGCGAGCGATTCGGCGAAGGCCCAGTCGATCGGTCCACCTTTTTCTAAAGCCTCGACCCGACGCGGGATGAAGCGTTTTTCGAGGGTTGGGTTGAGATGGAATTCGCGCGGCACCGTGGTGATCACTCGGCCGATGTGCTGATAGCGATCGCGATCGATGCCGGTGGCGATCGGTGCGTGCGAGTATCTTGATTGCACGACGCCGGTGGATCCGCTGAAGGCGGTGCGCTCGCCGTTTTCCGATAGCGCGAGCATTTTTTGGTAGCCTTCTTCGAGGTTGTCCCAGATCGATTTTTCAATCGACTCGAGTTCCGCTTGGGTGACCACGCCGTTGGCGAGCACTTCGTTTTTGATGATGCTGCCAAAGGTCGGACGCGCGGCGATTTTTTTCGCGATGAGCGGTTGGGTAAAGGCTGCCTGGTCCGTCTCGTTGTGGCCTTGGCGGCGATAGCAGTACATGTCGATGACGATGTCGCGGCCAAACTTTTGGCGGAACTCGATGGCAAAAAGTGCGGCCCAGTAGAGTTCCATCGGATCCTCACCATTGATGTGGAGCACGGGGGCTTCGATCATCTTGGCGACATCGGTTGCGTAGGCCGAGGAGCGCGCGTCGGCTGGCACCGTGGTGAAGCCGATCTGGTTGTTGATGATGATGTGGATCGTGCCGCCGGTGCGGTATCCGGGGAGTTGGGAAAGGTTGAGGACTTCGGCGACCGAGCCTTGGCCGGCGAAGGCCGCATCGCCGTGGAGCAGGATGGGCAGCACCTGGCCGCGATCGATTTCGGGTCCGCCTTCGCTGAGCACGCGTTGGCGGGCGCGGGCTTTGCCTTCGACCACCGAGTTCACCGCCTCGAGGTGGCTCGGGTTGGCGGCGAGGCTCACGCGGACCTTTCCGTCGGGAAACTCGCGGATGCTTTCGTAGCCGAGGTGGTACTTTACATCACCATCGCCGGCGACGAGGTCGGGTTCGTAGTTGGGAGTGAATTCATAGAGCAGCGTGGTGATCGACTTGCGAACGAAATTTGCGAGCACATTGAGGCGGCCACGGTGGGACATGCCCATTTCGATTTCGCGCACGCCATTCGACGGGCAGGCTTCGAGGATTGCGTTGAGCAGGATCATCGCGCCTTCGCCGCCTTCGTTTGAGAAGCGTTTTTCGCCGAGGAAGCGTTTGCCTAGGAAGTGCTCGAAAATTTCCGCCTCAAGTACCCAGCGCAGGGCCTTCTTCTGGCGTTCGGGCGAAGCGTCGCGTTGTTGCGCGTGATTCTCGATGCGCTCGCGGACCCAGTGGCGGATCGGCGTGTGGTGAATGTGCATGAACTCGAAGCCGATTTTGCCCGAGTAGGTGGCTTCCAGCGCGGCGATCATGTCGCGCAGTTTCATTTTGTCGCCGTGGCGGAAATAAGAATTCCATGCGACGCGGTCGAGGTCGGCTTCGGTGAGCCCGAATTGTTCCAGCGCGAGGCGCGGGTTGCGCTCGGGTTTTTTCTCAAGCGGATTGATGTGTGCCTGCGTGTGGCCGAGCGTGCGGTAGTTGTAGATCAGCGCGACGACTTTGCCGAAGAAGGCGAGGTCGGAATCCGATGCTTGCGCGGTGGTTGCTGCAGCGGGCACAGCACCCGCCTCGGCCGCGCGGCGCGGTTGTGCGGTACCGAGCTCAAAGCCTTCGAAAAATGCCGCCCATGTTTCACCGACCGATTTCGGATCTTCGCACCACTGGGAATATTGGGCCTCAAGCAAATCCGCATTCTGCCGTACCGAAACCGTCGAGTTCATTGGGGTATTGGAAATTATAAGGCGGGCTTGCGAATTTACCGCTTGGCCCGCCGCGCGCGGCCATTCAATAAGGGGCGCGTCCATGGGAGTCAACCGCGCAACCGCGTGATTCCTTGGAATTTCTCCGCCTTGCGGCAAAATGATACAGGTCAACCAACTCACCAAACGATACGCCCGCCACGAAGCGGTGCGCGGCATCGACTTTTCGGTGGAGCGCGGCGAAATCGTCGGGTTTCTTGGCCCGAATGGAGCAGGCAAGACCACGACGCTGCGCATGCTCACCGGCTACCTGCCGCCGACATCGGGCACTGCGCGGGTGGCGGGCTACGATGTGTTTCACGACTCGATCGAGGCCCGCAAGCGGATTGGCTACATGCCGGAAAATGTGCCGCTCTATGACGACATGCGGGTGCGTGAGTACCTGCGCTTCCGGGCAGGGATCAAAGGTCTCGATGGCAGGGCGATGCGCCACCGCGTGGGCGAAGTGGTCGAGCTCTGCGGCCTGCAGTCGGTACGCCGCAAGATGATCAAGACTCTGTCCAAAGGTTTTCGCCAACGCGTGGGCCTCGCCGATGCCTTGGTGCACGACCCCGAGTTGCTCATTCTCGATGAGCCAACCAATGGCCTCGACCCGAATCAGATCCGCCAGATCCGCGAGTTGATCAAGCAACTCGGCAAGTCCCACACGGTGCTGATCTCGACGCACATCCTTCACGAGGTGGAAATGACCTGCAACCGGGTCATCATCATCGATCAGGGAAAAATCAAAGCCACTGACACGCCGGAGAATCTCATTGGCCAGATGCGGGCGGCTGGTCGGGTGCAGATTGAACTGCGCTGCGATGCGGAGCTCGCCGTCGCGGGATTGAATCGTCTTGATGGGGTGAAAAAAGCCACGCCCGAGCCTATGGACGACGGTTGGATTCGTTTCACTGTGTGGGTTGATTCGGAAAGCGACGCCCGCGAGGCGATGGCCAAGCTTGCCGCTGAAAGCTCGTGGCCGATGCGTTCGCTGTTCCGCCATGTCGCCACGCTCGAGGATGTGTTCGTCGAGCTGACGCGTCGGGATTGAGGGTCACATCGCTGCTGTTCCCTCCCGCCGCCGATCTATCGAAGTGAATTGGGAGACACTTATTTGCTTGAATGAAGGGTGAGGATATGTTTCCTTCGCGCGCCCGGTAATGCGAATGAGTCTCAATAACAAGAAAACGCTCGGATTTTCGGCCCTTTTGGGTCTGCTGATGTCGGACTTTGGAATGTCGAAATTGCCAGCTGCATCGATTGCGATGTTGGCCGTGAAACGCCGGATGCGGGCTTTCCATTGCGGGCAGTCGGTGGTTTCTTTTGCGGCGGAAAAATCACCGGTTCCGATGCGTTCGCTGACTCATGCCCTCAACATCGGCACGCTCGCCACTTGGATGAGCGTGGCGGCGTTTGGTTCGGCTGGAGTGATATTGGGTCGCGCGGTTCATCTGCCTCCGGTCGCGGATGTTGCGGGAGTCGAGTTGATGGAGACTTCGCTCGAGGTCGAGTCGGTCGATGTTGCCGACAGCATGAATGAGGCATCGGATCAGTCGGCAGCGGTCGAGAGCATCGAGCTGCCCGTTCCTCCGGAGATGTTACCGGCTTTGCAATCAGACGCTTTGCCTGAAGTCCCCGACATGCCGATCGCCGAGACAAAAAAAGTTTCTGAAGCGATCAAGCCGGCAGCCAAGCCCGCAAGCAAACCAGCTGCGAAATCGCAGAGGTCTTCGGCCGTGGCAGGCAATTCATCAGCCGGCAACAACGCATCGGCAAGCGGTGCCGCGACGATGTCGAATGCCGCGCGGCTTGCAGCGGGTCGCATGCCAGCGCCGCGCTATCCTTCGGAAGCCCGCAGTAAAGGTCAGGCCGGCACGGTGCTGATCGAGTTCACTGTCGATCCAAGCGGGCGCGTGAGCTCGGCGCACATTGCTTCGCCGTGTCCGTGGTCGGTGCTCAACGAAGAGGCTTTGCGCGCGGTGAGAAATTGGAAATTTCCACCGGGCAGCGTGATGATATTCAAGAAACCCATCGTGTTCAAACTCCGGAATTCCTAAGCCATGATCGCAAACATCGTCATTGAAACTTTCATCGAAGGCGGCTGGGTCATGTGGCCGATTCTTGCCACTTTCCTGCTCGCTCTCTGTGCGATTTTGGATCGCGTGTTTTGGTGGATGCAACTGCGTGCGAGCCTGCGTCCGGCCGAGCAGGAGGATGCACGCGAAGCGGTGGGCACCGGAGATTTTTCCAAAGCGTGGAAACTTGCCGACGGCTCGGCGGATCCTTACCTGCGCAATCTGGCTGAGGGCATCAGCCATGCGCGCACCTCGATGCTCGCAGCGATGCAGCTCGATGCGATGCGCTTGATCGAAAAATCCGAGGCGCGCATGTGGGTGATCAGCACGCTCATCACGCTCGCACCGCTCTTGGGATTGTTGGGCACGGTGGTCGGCATCATGGGGTCGTTTTCGTTTGTCGGTGATGAATCGCTGGCACCCACGAAAGTTTCTGGCGGCATTGCCGAGGCCTTGATCGCGACCGCCTGCGGCATCGCCATCGCGATCCTTTGCTTGCTGCCGTACAACTTTTTCCGCAAGCGGGTGTCATCGCTGCGCGGGTCTCTCGAGCGATGGATCAATCACAGCGAACTCTTGGTCAAATCCGCCAAAGAGCATGGTCACGACCTTGAAAATTTTTCCCCGAACAAGTCCGCACGCTGATGCCGGTAAAGCTCCAATCGCAGAGTGGTGATGACGAGGGCGATGAAGCCCGCATCGAGATCATCCCTCTGATCGACATCATGTTTTTCCTGCTCGCCGCATTCATGCTGGTGAGCTTGAGCATGACGCATGTGCGGCGGGTGCCGATCAATCTTCCCACCGCTTCGAGCGCGCAGGAGGAAACCACAACGCCGCCGATCCAGATCGCGATCGATGCCGAGGGCGTGACGACATGGGACAGCAAGGTGGTGACGCTTTCCGAGATCACGACGCGTTTGAAATCCGCGATGGCTGGTGGTGAAATGCGCGTAATGATTTCGGCGGATGCCGAGACACGTCACCGCCAGGTCGTGGGTGTGCTCGATGCGGTAAAGGCTGCGGGCGTGGAAAAGGTTGGCATTGAAACGCGTGAGGCAAAAAACTGATTTCTCATGAATGCGCGTACTATCACATGGATCAATGCCATCGGCTGTTTGGCGCTGGTGGCGTTGGTGGTGGTGCAATGGCGCGGTGAATATGTATTGGGTCGTGAGCTGGCGAGCCTAAGAACCTCACTGGCCGAGGCCAACACCAAGGCGGCGGAGGAAACCGCCCGTTGCGTCGCGCTTGAGCGTGATCTCCAAGTGCTCAAGGAAGCGGCCGAGCAATCGGGCAAAGCGGTCGAGTCGGGCAAGTCGGTGGCGATGACCAAGGACGCGCGCATTGCCGAACTTGAAGCGGCGCTCAAGCAAGCGGGTGGCGATGTTGGCAAGTGGCAGGCGGCCATCGCGCAGCGAGACGAACGCATTCGCAAGCTCGAGGCCGAGGTGGCAGAGGCGCGGCGGCGGCTGAATGAAGCCGTGGCGAAGCTCAAGGCGGCGGGTGCGCGCTGATGCGCATGCCTTCTGATTTTTCTGCGGGATCAAAGTTCTTGGCGCGTCGGTCGTGATGCCGCAAGGTCCGTGGCGATCCGGATGAGCACGGTTTTGGAAACGATTGATGGTGGCGCGCGATATCTGGAGAAGCGCGGCATCGAAGACTCGCGTCGCAACATGCAGATCATGGTCGCGCATCAGTTGGCATGCACGCGGATGCAGCTTTATACGCAGTTTGACCGACCACTTGGCGAAAGCGAGTTGGTGCCTTTGCGTGAAATGCTCAAGCATCGCGGCGAAGGCGTGCCCCTGCAGCATGTGCTGGGCGTGGTTTCATTTCATCATCGCGATTTCAAATCCGACGCGCGCGCGTTGATTCCGCGGCCTGAGACTGAAGAGCTGGCCGAATGGATTCTTTCGATGTCGATGGGCGATGATCTGAAGGTGCTCGACATGGGTTGCGGATCCGGCGTGCTTGGTCTCACCCTTGCGGCGGAGCGCCCAAGTTGGCATGTGACCCTTGCCGATGTTTCCGAAGACGCGCTGGCATTGGCAAAAGAAAATGCGGCGGCGCTTGAAATCGGTAACGCGCGCTTGTTGCGTAGCGATTTGTTCTCGGTCATCGAGGGTGAGTTCGATGGCATTGTCGCGAATCTGCCCTATGTGCCGGAGAGCGAGCGGGCGAGCCTTTCGCGTGAGGTCATGCACGATCCGGCACTTGCCTTGTTTGGCGGGGCGGACGGGTTGGATGTCATTCGGCGCTTTATTCCTGAGGCGTTTCGGCGCTTGAAGCCCGGTGCTTGGCTGGTTTTGGAAATCGGGCACGATCAGGCTTCACAGGTGGAGGAAATTCTCCGAAGCTCCGGCTTAGCCGACATCGAAGTGAAAACCGACCTCTCCGGAGTGGCGCGTTTCCCCTACGCCCGTCGGCCAATTGCATAGACCCGAATTTATTTCATGGATAAACTCATTGTTCACGGCGGCGCGACCCTGCGTGGGTCGATCAACATTTCCGGTTCGAAGAACGCGTCATTGCCGATTCTTGCAGCGACGCTGTTGACCGGTGAGCCATGCATCATTCGCCGCGTGCCGGATGTCTCGGACACGAATTACATGATCCAGATCCTCAGCGCCCTCGGTGCGGATGTGGAGCGCTCTTCGGGCACGGTGAGGATCACATGTGAGGAAATTTCGGATGTCGCACCCTACGATCTCGTGCGTCGCATGCGGGCATCGATTTGTGTGATGGGTCCGCTGCTGGCGCGCAAGGGTCGGGCGGTGGTTTCATTGCCCGGCGGCTGCGTGATTGGAGACCGTCCGGTGGATCTTCACTTGCGCGGGCTTGAGGCCTTGGGTGCGAAGGTCGAGGTCGAGGGCGGCAATATTTTACTGACGGCAAAAAATGGTTTGCGCGGTGCGGAAATCGATTTGCGTGGCACGCACGGACCGACGGTGCTTGGCACCGACAATGTCATGATGGCGGCCACGCTGGCTGATGGCATCACCATCATCGAATCGGCGGCAGCCGAGCCGGAGGTGCTTGATCTCGCGAATTTCCTCAACTCGATGGGTGCGAAAATTTCCGGTGCCGGCACGCGGCGCATCGTGATCGAGGGCGTGAGTGAGCTGCGTGGCGTCGAGCACACGGTGATTCCTGATCGCATCGAAGCAGGCACCTTCATGGCCGCGGCGGCGATTGCCGGCGATGGCGTGCGCCTCAACCGCGTTTCGCGCGAGCACCTCAAGGCAATCACGGCGGCGATCGAAGAGTCCGGCCACCGCGTCGAATTCAATGAAGCCGGCGACTCATGTGTCATTCATCGCGGCGATCAAACGCGCGGTGTCGATCTCGTGACCGCTCCCTATCCTGGCTACCCGACCGACATGCAGGCGCAGATGACCGCGCTGCTGGCGACCACGCCGGGGATCAGCGTGATCAAGGACACCATTTTCCCGCAGCGTTTCATGCATTGTGCGGAGCTCAAACGCATGGGTGCCGACATCAAGGTCGATGCGGGCACGGCGGTGGTGCGCGGTGTCGCGGGCTTGTCTGCAGCGCCGGTGATGGCTTCCGATTTGCGCGCCTCCGCAGCGTTGGTGCTCGCGGCCTTGAAGGCCAAAGGCAGCACGGAGATCAGCCGCCTTTATCA
>JBIKIK010000050.1:0-9018 GCA_044361655.1 Luteolibacter sp.
TGCCCGCCGGCAAGCTCATCGACACACTCGGGCTCAAGGGCAGCCACCGCGGCAAGGCTGCTGTCTCGGATGTTCACGGCAATTTTATCGTCAACCAAGGTGGCGCCACCGCCAGTGATTTGTTGCAGCTCATCGATTCGATCCGCGGCACCGCGCGCAACGAACGCGGCATCGAACTTGAAACCGAGGTAAAAATCATCGGTGACGACGAAGCCCAATTTTAAATCAAAATCTCAAAGACCAATCATGAGTTTGGAATCGATCAAAATCGCCGTGTTGATGGGTGGCCCGGGTTCGGAGCGCCAGGTCTCGCTGGCCTCGGGCGCGGCGGTGCTCAAGGCGCTGCGCGAGCGCGGACTCAATGCCGAACCGGTCGATGTGACCTCGACCACGATCGATCTTCCGGCGGGCACCGGGCTTGCATTCAATGTCATCCACGGGACCTTCGGCGAAGATGGTCGATTGCAGGAAACACTCGAGGCAATGGGCGTGCCTTACACCGGTGCGGGCGTGAAAAGCAGCCGTACGGCATTCGACAAAAACCTCGCGAAAGCCGCCTTCATCGCCGCCGGTGTGCCCACGCCGCGCGCGGAGATCATCGATGTTTCCCAAGGCCCACGCCTGCCATCATTTGCCGCGCCATTCGTCGTCAAGCCGCCGCGCGAAGGCTCCAGCGTCGGCGTGAACATCGTGCGTTCACAGAATCAAGCCGCGAAGGCAATGGCCGACGCGGCGAAGTACGGCGATGACATCCTCGTCGAGGAATTCGTCGATGGCATGGAGCTCACCGTCGGCATTGTCGATGATCAGGCACTGCCGGTCGTGCACATCATTCCGCCCGAAGGGGTCTACGACATGGCTAGCAAATACCCGTGGCTTTCCGGGGCAAAAGGTAGCCAATACATTTGCCCGGCCGACCTCGATGCGGCGACCACTCGCGCGGTGCAGGAAGCGGCGCTCGCCGCGCACCGTTCGCTCGGTGTGGAAATTTACTCGCGCGTCGATGTCCTGCTCGATGCAAGCAATCGCCCCTTCGTGCTCGAGGCCAACACCATTCCGGGTATGACCGAAACCAGCCTGCTGCCCAAGGCCGCGGCCGCGGTCGGCATTTCCTTTGGCGACCTTTGCGCACGCATCGCCGAGCTTTCACTGGCATTGAGATCGTAGCCCATCGATTGAAACCCACCCGCACCGCCGCCATGAAAAACAAAAGCACCGCAAGCCGCCGCCACTCGCGACAAAATGTGTTGCAAGTCCGCGTGATGACCCCGCGCATCGCATGGCTCGGCTTCCTCGGGTTTTTTGGCAGTCTCACCAAGCTCGCCTGCGTCGTCGCGATTCTCGCTGCGCTCGGTTGGGGCGTGTGGCGCGGCATGCAGGTCGCGTTTTATCGCAATCCGGACTTCCGCCTGCAGGTGATCGATCTGAATGCGAATCCGGTGATCGATGAGCTCCGCGTCGCATCGGTGATCGGCATCGACCTGGCATCGAATCCGAGCCTTTTCGACATCGATGTGTCGAGTGCCACCGAGCAACTCAAGGCCCTGCCGGAAATCACTGATGCAAAACTCGAGCGGCACCTGCCCGACACGCTTGTCGTTCGCGTCACGCCACGCGTGCCCAAGGCATGGATCCGCTGCGTCGAGGCAGGCATCAGCGAAGTGCGCAAAACTGGCGGGCTGCTGGTCGATCAGGACGGCATCGCCTACCAATGCCCAGCTAGCCAGATCAATTCGACACTGCGCTTGCCGGTGATCGATTTGCCAGCGACGGAGGATGCCAAGCCCGCCGCCGGCAAGCGCATCGAGCAGCCCGAGCTGGGTTACGCGCTGGCCCTGATCAAGGCCATTTGCGAGGTCGATGCCGATGGCATGCAGTGGATCGATTCCATTCGCCAAGCGAACAAGTGGTCGCTCGAGTTGGTCACGCGCGATGGCACGACTGCGCTGTTTGGCCTCGGCGATCACCGGCGCCAGATCGAGAACCTGCGCGCGGCGCTTGCCCACGCCGGCAGCCGCGGCTATGTGATTGATAGCATCAACCTCATTCCCAAATACAACACTCCCATCACCATCCAAAGCGAAGCCAAGCCACCGAAAGCGATCCCGGTCGTGATCGATGAAACGGCGGCCACCGATCGCGCGGATGAAAAAAAATCCACCGCCGCCACGACCCGCAACTGAACCTTTTATTCGCCCGCACACCCATGGCTCGACGCAGCAAAATTCATGTCGGAATCGAAATCGGCACCAGCAAGACCTGTCTCGTGGTCGGCGAGGTTAAGCCCGACAGCGCGATCAAGATCCTCGGCATCGGCGAGACAAAAAGTGCCGGCGTACGCAAGGGTGAGATCTTCGATTACGCGCAGACCCGCGCCTGCCTGCGCGACGCGCTCGCCAAGGCTGAGGATGCCGCCGATGTGGAAATCGGCAGCGTTTATCTGGCGGTCACCGGCTCCCACATCCAGGGCGTGAACCACCGCGGCACCTACCGTTTGCCGGATGGCGAACCGGTCGTCGGCCCCGAGCATGTCGAAGAGGCCCGCACGATCGCCCGCGAGGTCCACATCCCGGCCGACCATGTCTACATCCACCCGATCATCCGCAACTACTGGCTCGACGGATTGGAGCACTCCACCTCGCCGGTCGGGCTTTTTGGCAAAACCGTGGAGGCGGATTTCCATGTCGTCCATGGCATCGGTACGCGCATCCAGAACAGCATCAAGCTCGTCAGGGAAATGCCGCTCGAGGTCGACGACATCGTCTTTTCGCCGATCGCCACCGCGCAGATGGCGCTCAACCGCGAGCACCGCGAGAATGGCGCCTTGGTCATCGACATCGGTGGCGGCACGACCGATTACGCGCTCTACCTCGGCGGCGTGATCACCGCTTCGGGCTGCATTCCGGTCGGTGGCGATCATGTGACAAACGACATCCACCTCGTCACGAATTTGCCGTTTTCCAAAGCCGAGCAGCTCAAGGTCACTGAAGGCGATGCCTCGGGTGATCCGGCGAAATCGGTCGGCACCGCGCGCCTCCACGACGATCGCGGCTTCGCCGAAGTCGAAGTGAGCCGCGCCGTGCTCAACGAAACGATCCGCCAGCGCTTGGAAGAAACTTTGCGCTTGGTGCTGCGCCAACTGCCCGAGGGATCGATCGACGCGGTCGGCGCGGGAGTTTTCCTCACCGGCGGCACCAGCCTCATGCGCGGCTTCGACGAGCTGGCCTATCAGGTCTTCGGTCGCGACATCTATCGCCCCGAGCCACCGGAAATCAGTGGCATCCAAGCGAGCTTCCGCGATCCGCGCTACGCGACTGCGATCGGCCTCATCCGCTACGCCCTGATCGTTGAGGCCGAGCGGGTATCGCCGCCCGGATTTTTTGGCCGCATCGCACGGATGTTCTGGCCCTTCGGAAATTGAGAAAATTTTTCCACCGTCCCGCAACCTCTGCATTTCACCAACCCATGATCTCCCACTCGCGAGCGAACCGCCCGATCGTCGATCCTGCATCCGTCAAAATCATCGGCATTGGTGGCGCGGGAGCAAACCTTCTCGAGCGGGTTGCGCTCGATGGCATGGATGCGGCCGGCCTGCTTTTGCTCAACGCCGACGCGCGGGTGCTCGGTGCTTGTGTCGTGCCGGAAAAAATTCAGTTGGGCGAGAGCCTGCTCAAAGGGCTGAGCGCCGGTGGCGATCCCGAGCTGGGCGAAAAAGCCTTGCTCGAGGCAGAGCCATCACTGCGCCGCAGTATCGACGGCCATGAGTTTGTCTTCATCTGCGTCGGCCTCGGCGGCGGCACGGGATCGGGTGCCGCGCCAGCCGTCGCGCGCATCGCTCGCGAGGCAGGTGCCTTTGTGGTGGTCATCGCCACCATGCCCTTCGCTTTCGAAGGGAAACGCCGCCGCGAGCAAGCCGACGATGCCCTCGCAAAACTTTCCGCCCACGCCAGCGCGCTGATCACCTTCGACAACAACCGCATGGGCGAAACGGTGCTCGCCAAGCAAGGCGCCCACGATGCCTTTGCGGCCACCGACCAACTCATCGGCGAATCGATTCGCGCCATCACCCGCATCGTTACGCGCCCGGGGCTCATCCACCTCGGCCTCGACGACCTGATCAGCGCCCTCGGCGACGCGGCTTCGCCCTGCCTCTTCGGCTCGGGCCTCGCGGATGGAAAGGACCGCTCCAGCGCCGCCCTCCGCAAAGCCATCGCCAGTCCGCTGCTCGACCAAGGTGCCTTGCTCAAGGATGCCCAAACCGTACTGGTCCACGCCTGCGGCGGCGAGGACCTGACCCTTCTTGAGATCGAGCTCCTGATGCAGGGCCTGCAAAAATTCGTGCCCGAAGACGCCCACCTGCTTTTCGGCGCGGCGATCGACCCCTCGTTGGGCTCAGCCTTGTCACTGACCCTGATCAGCTCGCTGCCCGATGGGTCTTTTCTTCCGACCGCGCGCGAATTGCCAGCAGCACGCGAACTGCCGGCAGAAAAAACATTTTCCGAGCCCGCTGCGAAACCGCCGGCCGAGCCCGAGGAAGCGCCGCTCTTCGCCGCCACCCCAAGCATCGAAAAGAAAGCCCCCGAGCCGGAACATTTCCCCGCGCCCTCAAGCCCGGCCGCCGATGTAGCCGATGTAGCCGAGCCCTCGGGCTTCGAGTTCTTTGAGCCGGCACCGACCGCGACCCAGCAAACGGAGACGTCACCAGCGCCCGAGCCGGCACCCGCCGCACCGCCCAAGCGCGCAAAAAAACCATCCGAAACGGAGCCCGATCCCCAAAAGGTCAAACTCAGCGTCAAAGCCACTGGCACCCAGAGCGAACTTTCGCTCGATTCGGTGCCTCGCGGCCGCTTCGAGGGCGAAAACCCGAATGTCTTCGAAGGCGAAGACCTCGACCTCCCGCCCTTCCTAAGGAAGAAGAAATAGGCACGCGTTCCAGCCCTCGTTAAGGGCGTGAAAACGGATACGAAAGAAGGTCGAATAGTCAGCCTTTCTTAAGCAAATGGGCTGCTTTCCCCGTTGAATCAGGGGCCAAAATATTTTTTCTTATTTTTTATCAACCTAGAAACGCCAATAGACATTTACACTTAGGACCGCCGCATTTGCGTCGTGCGCTCAAACCCTTACAATCCCGCAAAAATCCTAAAACAAACCCCGCGTTCTAACAAATCCAGCCATGAAAGCCCAGTACAACCCACTGCTCAAGCTTGCCATGAAGTCCATCGGCATGCCCCTCGTCGTCGCTGCATCGATGATCCAAGTCGCACACTCGCAGACGACTGTCGCCTACACCATGCAGGACGCTAACTTCCCTACCCAAGTCAACAACGGCGGGGACTTTTTCAATAATGGCAGCACAGAGCTTGGCATGTGGGCGAATTCGGGCTCCAAACAAACGGCTGGCTGGCAGAATTTTACCACTACCGGCGCCGCAGGGGGCACGGCAAGAAATCTGCAAGTCGGGGACATCTTCACAACCACCGTTGCGGCAACTCGGGCCTTTGGTCAGATTGGCTTTTCGCTCAATGCGGATGGCACTCAAGGCACCAGCTACGCCAACAACATCAGTGGCTCGAGAATGTATATTTCCACGGACAATTACGCAGCTTGGAGCGTTAAGGGATTATCCGGTGGCGGAACGAGTTCGCTCTCCTACGTTCCCTTGCAGGATACCTTCAAAGATTACAGATTTACGGTCAGAGTAACCTCTCAGACCACAGCAGATGCGTTTCTGACAGTCGATGGGACTGACTATCGTGCCTACAATCTTACCTTGTCCGGCAGTGCTGGATCCAACATCAGTTCTTTCTCGATATTCGGGGCCGACATGTGGGATGGTAACAGCAACGAAAATGCTTTTTGGAAGCAAACAACCAGTGTGCAAAACACTGGGAGAGTCGAGCTTGGTTATTATGCGGGCAGTTCCTCGACGCTGACGCCAGGCACCGTGACCGACGGTCTTTCCGCAAACAGCACTTCGACGACATCTGCCAACGCGGTTTTCATTGGTGGTGACGCCGGTTCGCAGGTGAACCTCTCGCAAAACAATACCTACACTGGCGCCACAACGATCAACGCGCTGGCAACTGCTGAAGCGCAGCACGCCAATGCCCTTGGCACCACCGGCGCGGGTACGACGGTTACCAATACCGGTACACTTAAGCTATGGGGTGGTGTTTCCTACGCCACCGAAGCCCTTACGCTGAATGGACTCGGCAGAGCCTACGGAGACGTGGCTGGCGACGCGGGTGCGCTCCGCAGCAACGGCGGCAACAACACCTGGAACGGCAACATCACCCTCGGCTCAAGCTCGCGGATCAACGCGGACACAGCCGGTGGTGCGGGCTCCTTGACCATCGCGGGCAATATTTCCGGCGGTTCGAATGTGCTCTTCCTCGGTACCAAAGTTGGAGCATCTTCCAACATCGCCATCAGTGGCGCCATCAGCGGCGCTGGCGGTTCTCAGGACAACACCACGACCTCGCTGTTCAAAGACGGTGCCAACACACTCACCCTCTCCGGCAGCAACACTTACTCGGGTGACACCCGCATCACCAATGGTGCTGTCACCGTAGCCTCCGGCGGTACTCTTGGCGACGGCAGTTCCGATGTGTTCATCTCCAGCGCCGGCTCGCTCAATATCAACACCAACACTGCGGTTGCTTCGGTTCAGGAAACCGGCACTTCAAACGGCGGTGTGATCGCGATCGGCAGCGCCGCCATCCTCACCGTGAATGGTGCCAACAAGGGCGCTTTGTTCCAAAACTCGATCTCGGGTCAGGGCGGTCTCACGGTCAACGGCTCGGGTAATACCACCCTCAACCTCTACGGTACCCAGTCTTACTCCGGCGCCACCAGAGTTTCCGGCGCCAAGCTCAGCTCCGGTGTGGCATTGGCCACCTCGGGAGTCACCGTCGATGGCGGTACCTTTGAAACATCGGCGGCCGATATTCTCGGCAATTCCGCCAGCGTGAATCTCTCGAGCGGCACTTACTCTCTCGGTGGCAGCGACAGGATCGGTTCGCTCACCATGAGCGGCGGTACCCTCTCCGGTAACGCCACCCTCACCGCATCGACCTACGCCCTCAGCGGCGGAACCGTGAGCGCCAACCTTGGTGCCGGATCCCTCAGCGTGGGTGGCGGCGCTGCCCTCAATGGCACATCGGCCGCAACCAGCGTGAGCGTCAACTCCGGAACCCTCAGCCTCGGCGGCAACAATCGCCTGGCCACCGATGCCTCGGTGAGCGTTGATGCTGGAGCTACCCTCGGCCTCGGCTCCAACAGCCAACAACTCGCCGGCCTTACCGGCGATGGCTCGGTCACGACATCGGCCTCGGGCAGCCTCAACCTTAATGTCGCCAGCACCAACACCTACGCGGGTAACATCAGCGGTGGCGGCAATTTGACCAAGTCCGGCAGCGGTACCCTCTTCCTTACCGGCAGCAACAGCCTCACGGGAACGACTGCCGTTTCGAGCGGTACCCTCCGTGTCAACGGCTCGGTTGCTGGTGACGCCACGGTCGCCAGCGGGGCCACCCTCGGCGGTACCGGCACCATCTCTGGCGCGGTCAATGTCACTGGTGTTCTCTCACCGGGTGCGAGCATCGAAAGCCTGGCGGTCGGCACGACCACCTTCGGCGGTGGTTCGGCCTTCGAGTGGGAATACAATTCCCAAACGGTGACGGCCGACTTGCTTGATATCAATGGCAACCTCAACCTCGACGGCTCGGTCACTCTTACGCTGATCGATCTTGCCGAGCTCAGCACTGCCATCAGCCAAGGCACCAAATTCACGCTCATCAGCTATACCGGTGCGTGGGACAGTGGCACCTTCAGCGGCTATGCCGATGACAGCACCTTCAGCTTCGGTGGCATGGACTGGGTCATCAACTACGACGACGCCACGGGCGGCAACAACTTCTCCGGCGATCAAGATGGTGCTTCCGGATTTGTGACCATGACCGTGGTGCCCGAGCCCTCCAGCCTCGGCCTTGCTTTGATTGCAGGAGGACTCCTTGTCACGCGCCGCCGTCGCAAAATCTGATTCCCTCAAGGCTCAGCGCCTAAAAAACCTCACCAAATACCCGCCGCGCTTGATGCACGGCGGGTTTTTTATAGTTGGGAATTTGGGATAAAAATGCGGCGATCAGAGCCCGCGCAGGGTTTCCTTCACGGCCGCGAAATCGGGCAGATCCTTCGGGTGATTCTGGACCTCGGCGTAACGCACAGTACCGGTCTTATCGATCACAAAAGCTGAGCGCTTGGCCACGCCGCCCATGATGAGGTTGGCCTCAGGCAAGAACTGGTCGTAGGCCACACCATAGGCCTTGGCCACGGCATGCTCATAGTCACTCAGAAGAGGAATGGTGATGCCTTCCTTTTCAGCCCATGCGGCTTGCGCGAAGGGATTGTCGCCGGAAATGCCGAACACCTTGGCGTCGAGAGCTTCGTATTCTTTGATGCCTGCCGAAATGTCGCAGAACTCAGTGGTGCAAACGCTGGTAAAGGCCATGGGCACAAACAGCAGAACGAGGTTCGATGAGCCGATCTGCTCGCTCAGCTTGACCAGTTGCGGACCCTCAGGACCTTTGGTGACGAGGGTGAAATCAGGGGCTTTGTCTCCGACTTTGATGGACATGTTAGATGGTGGTTAGGGGTTGGACGCGGCGAATATGGGACAGTTTCGCGCGTCATGCCACGGAAATTTGCGCGGAGGAAGAGTTATGGGTTATTGGGGAAGAGAAAGAAGAAGCGGCTTCTTCAATGGGGAGCGCCAGCGTCTCGCTGGCTGTGTCTCGCATCTTGCGGGACACCTCTTCGACCACGGTAGGGCGACGCGGCCTCGCGGCGCCGAGACTTTTGGAAAAATGATGGAATCGGAAAAGCAGAAAGCAGAAAGCAGAAAGCAGAAAGCAGAAAGCAGAAAGCAGAAAGCAGAAATGAAGAGTCGAAGAATTTGAACCGCGAATAAACGCGAATGGACACGAATGGGAAGAGTGATTGGTTATTGGGGAATAGAAA
>JBIKIK010000051.1:0-9014 GCA_044361655.1 Luteolibacter sp.
CTCGCTGCTCGATGAAGGCACGGCCGCTGCCGAAGCGATCACCCTCGCCCTCGCGCAAAAGCCCTCCGGCAAAGCGGTCTTTGTCTCCGACCGCTGCCACCCGCAGACCATCGATGTGGTCACCACTCGCGCGGAACCACTCGGCATCGAGGTGATCGTCGGCGATTGGCAATCGTATCAATTCCCCGCCGATGGATCGGTCTTCGCCTGCCTCGTGCAGTACCCCGACACCCGCGGCCGCATCGATGACTTCACCGGGTTTTTCCAAAATGCCAAATCATCCAGCGCGATCCCGATTGTGGCAGCCGACATCCTGGCACTCACACTGTTGAAATCCCCCGCCGAGTTCGGCGCGGAAATCTGCGTCGGATCCAGCCAACGCTTCGGCGTCCCGATGGGTTTCGGCGGACCCCACGCAGCCTTCATGGCCTGCAGCGATGCGCTCAAACGCAAAATCCCCGGCCGCTTGATCGGCGTCTCGGTCGACTCGCGCGGCAAACCCGGCTACCGGCTCTCACTCCAGACCCGCGAACAACACATCCGCCGCGACAAGGCGACCTCCAACATCTGCACCGCCCAAGTCCTGCTCGCCGTCATGGCATCGATGTACGCGGTCTATCACGGCCCCGAAGGGCTCAAGGAAATTGCCCGCGCGACTCACGCAAAAACCGATCAACTCGCGAAATCACTCATCAAGGCCGGACTCAACATCGAAGGCGAAATTTTCTTCGACACGATCGTGGTGAAATCCCCCGGCAAAGCCACCGCGATTTGCAAGGCCGCCGTCGATGCAAACATCAACCTCCGCCTGATCGATAACGACCATGTCGGCATTTCGCTCGATGAAACCACCACCAACACCGATCTGGAATCCATTACCAAGGCCTTCGGTGTGAAATTGATCGATTCCGCTAACAGCACCAGCCTGCAAGCAGAGTTCGCCCGCAAGACGGATTTCCTCACGCAAAAGGTCTTCAATTCCTACCACTCGGAAACCGAAATGCTGCGCTACATCAAGCGCCTCGAATCGAAGGACCTCGCGCTCAACGAATCGATGATCCCACTCGGTTCCTGCACGATGAAGCTCAATGCCACTGCGGAAATGATGCCGCTCAGCTGGCCCGAAGTTTCGTCACTGCACCCCTTCGTGCCGCAGGACCAGTCGCAGGGTTATCGCGAAATGCTCATAAGCCTAGAAGGCTGGCTCGCCGAAATCACGGGCTTCGCCGCTGTTTCGCTACAACCGAATGCCGGCTCGCAGGGCGAATATGCTGGCCTCCTCGCGATCCGCCGCTACCACCTTTCCCGTGGCGACACCCACCGCAATGTCTGCCTCATTCCGGTCTCTGCTCACGGCACCAACCCGGCATCCGCCGTGATGGTCGGCATGAAAGTGGTCGGCGTGAAATGCGACGAATCCGGCAACATCGATGTCGATGACCTCACTCAAAAAACCATCGAGCACTCGGCCAATCTCGCGGCGTTGATGGTCACCTACCCTTCCACCCACGGCGTTTTCGAATCCAGCATCCGCGACATCTGCCAGCTCATCCACCAACACGGCGGTCAAGTCTACATGGACGGCGCCAACATGAATGCCCAAGTCGGCCTCACCAGCCCCGGTCTCATCGGTGCCGACGTTTGCCACCTCAACCTCCACAAAACCTTCTGCATCCCACACGGCGGCGGCGGACCCGGCGTCGGCCCAATCGGCGTTGCCAGCCAACTCGTTCCCTTCCTGCCCGGCCACCGCGAACTCGCAGCACACGATGGCCCGGTTTGCTCCGCACCCTGGGGCAGCGCATCGATCAACACGATTTCATGGATGTACATCGCCATGATGGGTCCGCGCGGACTCAAGGAAGCCACCGAAGTCGCGATCCTCAACGCCAACTACATCGCCAAACGCCTTGCCTCGTTTTTCCCGATTCTCTACACCGGCAACGACGGCTTGGTCGCTCACGAATGCATCATCGATGTCCGCCCGCTCAGCGAAGCCAGCGGCATCACCGTCGAGGATGTCGCCAAGCGGCTCATGGATTACGGCTTCCACGCCCCCACCATGAGCTGGCCGGTCGCTGGCACGCTCATGATCGAACCCACCGAGTCGGAATCAAAATCGGAAATCGATCGCTTCTGCGATGCGATGATCTCAATCCATGCGGAGATCTCCGCCGTCGCAAATGGCCAGCTCGACCCGCACGACAACCCGCTCAAAAACGCACCGCATCCGGCGGAAGTCGTCTGCGGCGACACATGGAATCACCCTTACTCGCGCGAACAAGCCGCCTACCCGCTGCCCTACCTGCGCCAGCACAAATTCTGGCCCTCGGTCGGACGCATCGACAATGTCCACGGCGATCGCAACCTCGTCTGCACCTGCGACAGCGTCGAAGCATACAGCTCGGCAAGTTGAGTCCATCACCTCATGGCCGCATCCCCCATCGATTGGTCCCAGTGGCAAGGCGGCATCCATGCCACGCTGATGTTTGTCATCAACAACGGCCGCATCTTGCTAATCGAAAAAAAACGCGGCCTAGGCGCGGGAAAAATCAATGGCCCCGGCGGCAAGATCGATCCCGGTGAAACACCCCTTCAATGCGTCATCCGCGAAACCCAGGAGGAGCTGCTCATCACCCCGCTCAACCCGCGCAAGATCGGCGAGCTCTGGTTCTCGATGTCCGACTCGCCACACATCCTCTGTCATGTCTTCCGCGCGGATGATCACATCGGCACACCCACCGAAACCGATGAGGCCGTGCCGCTCTGGACATCGATTGAATCGATCCCCTACACCCGAATGTGGGAAGACGACCGCCATTGGCTCCCACTCCTGCTCGAAGAAACCCACTTCCACGGACGCTTCATCTTCGAAGGCGAATCGATGCAGTGGATGGAAATGGATACCTCGGTGAACTGGAGCTGAGAATCAGTGCAATGCAGACCGAATGGGCAGCTTCTCTTGCCTCTTGCCCTCATCCCCCACCTCTTCTAGTCTAGGCCATCCGGGCAAGCACCGGGTTCCCAAATGACCGGACTCGCGCTCAAAATGCTCTTTGGCGATACCGCCAAATACCTGATGCTGGTGGCCGGACTGTTTCTGGCGACTTTTCTCATCGTTCAACAAGCCTCGGTGTTCAGCGGCCTCATGCTCTGGACGACATCGACGCTCAAAAATGTGAACGCCCCGATCTATGTGGTCGAAGAAAGGGTCGAGCAAGTGAACGAGGTCAACCCACTGCGCGATACCGATGTCGCAAGGGTGCGATCGGTCTCCGCCGTGCGATGGGCGATGCCGCTTTACTCCGGCATCCAACGCGTGAGGATCGACGACGGCAGCCTCAAGACCGTGCAGTTGCTCGGCATCGATTCAGCCTCGCTCGTGGGCGCACCCGCGCGCATGATCGCGGGCAATCTCGAAGACCTGCGCCTTCCCAACACGGTCGTGATCGACGAACTCGCGGCCACCCGTCTCGCCAAGGACCCGAAGCACCCGATCAAAATTGGCGATCGTTTTGAAATCAATGACATCGAGGCCCGCGTCGTCGGCATTTGCCTAGCATCGCGTTCATTCACTGGCGGACCCTACATCTGGACGACCTACGAACGCGCACTCCAGTACACACCGGCTTCGCGCAAGATGCTCTCTGCGGTGCTGGCCGCACCGGTCGAGGGCATGACGCCCGATGCCGCCGCCAAGGAAATCATGCGCACGACCGGACTGCGCGCTTATGTGAACCGCGGCTTTGGTCGTAACCCAGATGATTTCAACACATCGACAGTTTGGTGGTATGTGCGCAACACTGGCATCCCGATTTCCTTCGGCACGACCGTCATCATCGGTTTCATCGTCGGCACGGCGATTTCCTGCCAAACATTCTATGCCTTTGTGCTCGACAACCTCAAGCACCTCGGCGCGCTCAAAGCCATGGGCATGAGCAACCTGCGCCTTAGCTTCATGCTGCTCTTGCAATCCGCCACGGTCGGCTCGATCGGCTTCGGCATCGGCCTGCTTTTTACCTCGTTTTTCGCCCGCTGGGCCATCACCAACCAGCAACCACCCTTCTTCCTTTCGTGGCAAGTGCCAGTGGTCGCCTTCGTCGTCATCCAAGGAATCTGCATGGTCTCCGCACTTCTCGGGATCATCCGCCTGAGCCTTTACGAACCCGCAATGGTATTCCGCGCATGAGTGAAACAAATTCCAACATCGTGGTCGATGTGCGCGCCGTGGAGAAACATTTCGGCGAGGGGAACAATCGCATTCATGTGCTCAAAAAGGTGAACCTCCAAGCCTATGCGGGAGAAATCATGATGCTCGTCGGCCCCTCGGGTTGCGGCAAGACAACCCTGCTCAGCGCAATCGCTGGAACCCTCCGCGTGGAAGCCGGTGAGGTGAATGTCTTCGGCAAACCACTCCACAGCATGCCCTCCGGCGCGCTCACCCGCTTTCGCGCCAGCAACATCGGATTCATTTTTCAACAGTTCAATCTTATCCCCACCCTCAACATCGCGGAGAATGTGAGCGTGCCACTCATGATCCAAGGTTCGTCGAGCCGCAAAGCCCTCGACAAAGCTCGCGCCGCGCTCGAATCCGTCGACCTCGGCACGCGTTGGCGCGAACACCCCAACAAACTCTCCGGCGGTCAACAGCAACGCGTCGCCATCGCCCGCGCGCTCGTCCACGAACCACCACTCGTCATCTGCGACGAACCCACCGCCGCCCTCGATGCCCAGAACGGCGAAATCGTGCTCGAACTTTTCCGCAATGTCGCACGCACCCCCAACCGCGCCGTGATCATCGTCACCCACGACAACCGCATCTTTTCCTACGCCGATCGCATCGCCCGCATGGACGATGGCGAAATCGTCGATGTCAGCGCGCAAAAATCCACCCCCCACTTCCTGCACGAGCACGCCCACTAACCCTCCGCATCATGAGATTACTTTCCAACATCTTCCGCATCGGGTCGATCGCCGCCGCCATCTGGGGCGTCATCGCCATCCTGATGGTTGCCCGACTGCAGGCGCAAAAGCAAATGCCGGCCACCGCCACCGCGCCCCACATGCAGCCACCCGCAAAACCTTATAAGCACTCGGTATCTGCCACCGGCATCCTCGAGGCGCTCAGCGAAAATGTTTCCATCGGCGCACCCGAAGCAGGCATCGTCGCCACGGTCGATGTGAAGGTGAACGATGAAGTGAAAACCGGCCAAACGCTCTTCAGCCTCGACGACCGCAACCTGCAAGCGGAAGCACTCGCGACGAAATCCCGCATCAGCATCGCCACCGCCAATGTCGCAGTCGCCGAATCCCAACTCGCCAAAACCCGCTCGCAACTCACACGCCTCGAAGCGGTCACCGACCCACGCGCAATAAGCCTCGAAGACCTTCAAAACGCCCGCATCGATGTCGATGTTGCCAGCGCAAAACTGCAATCCGCCTGCGCCGAACTCAACGCCGCCGAAAGCGATCTCGCACGCATCCAGTTGCTCATCGATCGCCTCACCGTGAAGTCGCCGCGCGATGGCACCATCCTGCAAGTCAACATCCGCGCCGGCGAGTACGCCGCCACCAGCCCTAAGAACCCGCTCATGATCATCGGCGACACCGAGCGCCTCCAAGTCCGCGCCGATGTCGACGAACAAAATGCCAGCCGCATCGCCACCGGCCAAATCGGCCGCGCCAGCCTCAAGGGCGAACCGAATGTGACATTCCCGCTCGAATTCGTGCGCGTGGAGCCTTATGTCATTCCCAAGATGTCACTCACTGGAGCCTCCACCGAACGCGTCGATACCCGCGTGCTGCAGGTGATTTTCTCGATGAAAAAACCCGCATCGCCACCGGTCTATGTCGGCCAACAAGTGGATGTCTTCATCGAAGCACCGGAAATTTCACAGCCATGAAAAAATCCCTCACCACTCTCCTGCTGCCAGTCCTGATGTCCGGCTCCTGCACCGTCGGCCCAGATTTCAAAGTACCGCTCTTCAATGCCGGTGATAAATGGAAACAAAACCAAAGTGCCACACCGACTGCTCTGCCCGACACCTGGTGGCGCCTCTACAACGATGCGGAACTCAACCGTCTCGTCGACCTTGCTCTCCAGAACAACAACGACCTCGCCGCCGCCAAGGCACGCCTTGATACGGCTCGCGCATTGGCCGGCGTTGATCGCGCAAAACTTTTCCCAGAACTCAACCTCAACGCAGCCGCCAACCGCGCTCGATCATCGGAAGACGCGATCAGCGACCAAATGCCGCCGGGCATCGCGATCGATCCCTACGCGTCGCGCTATCGCAGCACCTTCGATCTGTCATTCGACCCCGACCTCTGGGGCCGCAACAAACGCCAACTCGAATCATCAAGCGCCCAAGCCGACGCACAACAGGCCCTGCTCGACTCGCAACGCCTCGGCCTCGCCAGCGAAGTTGCCCGACAGTATTTCCTCCTCCGCTCACTCGATGATCAGGAGGCAATCCTCAACGAAACAATCAAGAGTCGCAGCGACGCGCTTTCGATCCAACAAAGCAGAGCCGATGCGGGTCTTGCCGACGGGCTCACCTCAAGCCGCGCACGCACCGAAGTCGAGCTCGCCCGCAACGACCTCACCGATGTTCAACGCCAACGCGGCTCGACCGAAAACGCGCTCGCGGTCCTTTGCGGCCACAGCCCCTCGTCGTTTTCCATCGCACGTGATAGCAAACTGCCACCTATCCCGTCGATCCATGCCGGAACTCCCGCCGAAGTGCTCAACCGCCGACCCGATGTCCGCGCCGCCGAACAATCGCTGCGCAGCGCCAATGCCGCGATCGGCGTCGCCCAGGCAAACTTTTATCCCAACTTCACCATCAACGCCTCAGCCGGATTCGAGTCACTCGATGCAAATCGTTTCCTCGATTGGCAAAACCGCGTGCTCTCGATCGGCGCCGGCGTCGCCGCACCGGTGTTCAATGCCGGATCCAACCGCGCCAACTTCGATGCAGCGGTCAGCACCCGCGACGAGGCCCTCGCCAACTACCGCAACTCGCTCATCGTCGCGCTGCGCGAAGTCGAAGACTCGCTGCTCGATCTGAAAACACTCGCCAACTCACGCCAAGCGCTCGAACAAGCGCTAGCCAGCGCCGAAACCACCAAAAAACTCGCGCAAGAACGCTTCGACAAAGGCCTCACCAATTACCTCGAAGTGGTCGATGCCGACCGCACCGTCCTGCAAACCAAACTCCTCCTCAGCCAGACCGATGCACGCCAGCGCATCACTTTCGCCGTGCTCGCCAAGGCCCTCGGCGGCGGATGGTCCGGCAAATGATCGGTCACGAGCATGAAGCATCTGCGCAAGGAACTCCTCCTCTCGCTGCCCAGCCTCGCCTGGCTATCGCTGTTTGTCCTCGTTCCCGCGGCGCTCATTCTCATCATCGCCTTTCGCGCCACCGCACCATCCGGCGGCATCGCCGATGAATGGACACTCGGGCAATTCCGCATCCTTGCCGAGCCCCACATCCAAGTCCTGCTCTGGCGCACGCTGTGGATCAGCGCCGTCACTTCGGCGATCTGCCTCGCACTTGCAATTCCGGTCGCGTGGTTCATCGCCCGCGCCCGCGAATCCCTGCGCCCCACCCTGCTCCTGCTCGTGATCGTTCCGTTCTGGACGAATTTTCTGATCCGAGTTTTCGCATGGAACCAAATACTCCACTCGGAAGGTGCCCTCGCCCGATTTCTGCGCGCAATCCACCTGCTCGAACCCAACCAACCGCTGCTCTTCAACTCCGGCGCGGTGATCCTCGTGAGCGTTTACACTTACCTGCCCTTCGCCATCCTGCCACTCTACGCCGCCGCGGAGAAATTCGACTTCCGCCTGCTCGAAGCCGCGCGCGATCTTGGTGCCGGCGCACTACGCTCGGTGTTCTCAATTTTCATCCCCGGCATCGCCACCGGCATCCGCACGGCACTCGTCATCGTCTTCATCCCCATGCTCGGATCCTATGTCGTGCCGGATCTCGTCGGCGGATCAAACGGACAAATGATCGGTAACAAAATCGCCCAAAGAAATTTCTCCGATCGAAACCTACCCTCGGCTTCAGCCCTCGCCGCCATCCTCTCGGTCGCCGTGCTCGCACCAATGCTGATCCGCCGCCGTAACGCCAATCACTCAGCCTGATCGGAAATTTTTTCTCACCCGATGAAACCCAGTCGCTTGCCACAGATCACCACCATCCTCGTCATGGTGTTTTTCTACCTGCCCATCGGTGTGCTGATCCTCAACTCGTTCAATGCCTCGCGCTTCGGCACAACATGGCAGGGCTTCAGCCTCAAATGGTACGAACGCTTGCTCGAACGCAGCGACCTCTGGGCCGCGCTCGGCAACTCGCTGCGCATCGCCTGCATCGCGAGCATCGCCTCAATGATCCTCGGCACACTCGCCGCATTCGCGTTGCACAGGTATCAATCAAAAATCCAAGTCCTGCACCGCACACTGGTCACCATCCCGCTGGTGCTGCCCGAGATCCTCATGGGCATGGGCTTGCTGCTGCTATTCGTATCGATCAACCAATCGCTCGGCATGCTGACGGTCACCATCGCACATGTCACTTTTTGCATCAGCTATGTCGCCCTCGTCGTGCAATCGCGGCTGCAGGACTTCGACTTTCAACTCGTCGAAGCCGCCCGCGATCTCGGCGCATCACGACTCACCGCGCTTCTGCGAGTGACACTGCCACTCCTCGCACCAGGGATCCTCGCTGGCGGATTGCTCGCCTTCACGCTCTCGATCGATGACTTCGTGATCACATTTTTCGTGAAAGGCCCAGGCGCCGACACATTGCCGGTGGTGATCTACAGCATGATCAAAAAGAGCCGCGAATTTCCGGTGATCAACGCGCTCAGCACGCTCCTACTCGTGCTCACATTCCTCGCCGCATGGGGCTCGCAACGGCTTGGCAATTCATACCGAGCCTAAGCCGGATCCTTGACCCTGCCGCGATAGAACAAGCCGAATATGACAAAACAAAGCGCCGCCATCG
>JBIKIK010000053.1:0-8846 GCA_044361655.1 Luteolibacter sp.
CTTGAAGCCCTTGTCCACGGCGGGGATGAATTCCTTGGGGACGTTACCACCGACGACTTTCGATTCGAAGATGAAGCCGGAGCCAGTTTCGCCGGGCTCGATGGTGTAGTCGATTTTCGCGAACTGACCGGAACCACCGGACTGTTTCTTGTGGGTGTAGCTGTCGTTGACCATCTTGGTGATGGTTTCGCGATAGGCGACCTGCGGCGCGCCGACGGTGACCTCGACCTTGTGGGTGCGCTTGAGGATGTCGATCTTGATGTCGAGGTGGAGTTCGCCCATGCCCTTGAGGATCATTTCGTTGGTCTCTTCGTCGGTTTCGACGCGGAACGAGGGATCTTCTTGGATCATCTTGCCGATGGCGTTGGCGAGCTTTTCAGCATTAGCCTTGTCCTTTGGAGCAACGGCGATCGAGATGACGGGATCCGGGAAAACCATCGGCTCAAGAGTGGCCGGGTTTTTCTCGTCACAGAGGGTGTGACCGGTTTGGACGTTCTTGAGTCCGACGAGGGCGACAATGTCGCCGGCTTGGGCGATGTCCACTTCGTTGCGGTCGTCGGCGTGCATCTCAACCATGCGGCTGATGCGCTCGGTCTTGCCGGTGAAGGAATTAAGAACAGTGTCGCCCTTCTTGATGGTGCCCGAGTAGATGCGGGTGAAGGTGAGCGCGCCGAACTTGTCGTCCATGATTTTGAAAGCCAATCCGCGGAACGGTGCCTTCGGGTCGATGACGGCGAAGTTGCCGGTTTCGTTGCCTTCGGCATCCACTTCCGGGAGTGGCTTGACGTCGGTGGGGGCAGGAAGGTAGTCGACGACGGCGTCGAGCACGAGCTGTAGGCCCTTGTTTTTGAAAGACGAACCGCAGTAGGTCGGGAAGAACGCGAGATCAATCGTGCCCTTGCGGATGCAGCGCTTGATGGTGTCGATGTCGGGCTCAACGCCTTCGAGGTATTTTTCCATGACCTCATCATCTTGTTCGACGGCGGTCTCGATGAGGGCGGCGCGGTATTCCTGCGCCTTGGCCACCATGTCGGCGGGGATTTCCTCGATTTTGAAATTCTCTGGCTGACCGGATTCATCCCAGATGTGCGCCTTCATCGTGAGCAGGTCGACGACGCCGACGAAGTCGGATTCGGTTCCGATCGGCAGGACCATGACGAGCGGGTGGGCGCCAAGGATTTTTTTCACCTGGGCGACGACGCGATAGAAATCGGCGCCGATGCGGTCGAGCTTGTTGACATAGATGACGCGGGAAACTTTCGAATCGTTCGCATAGCGCCAGTTGGTTTCCGACTGGGGCTCAACGCCGCCGGATCCGCAGAAAACGCCAACGCCGCCGTCGAGCACCTTGAGCGAACGGTACACCTCGATGGTGAAGTCCACGTGGCCGGGGGTGTCGATGACATTGAATTGGTGGCCCTTCCAGAAGCAGGTCGTCGCCGCCGATTGGATGGTGATGCCGCGCTCGGCTTCCTGTTCCATGAAGTCCATGGTGGATGCGCCGTCGTGCACTTCGCCGATTTTGTGAATCTTGCCGGTGAGCTTGAGAATGCGCTCGGTGGTCGTGGTCTTGCCGGCGTCGACGTGGGCGAAAATGCCGATGTTGCGATATTTGGTGAGGTCCTTCATGGCGTGAATGTGCTATGGGTTGGCGTTGTCGTAGTGATTGCGGGCGCGCATTGCTATGCAGAGCGAAGATTTTAGCAATCCCCGAATCGGAGAATTTCGCGGAAAATTGCCGATTTGATGTAATTTGCATCGGTTCCTGCTTGCTTCACCGCCTGCAGGTGCCTTGTTTGCCTCGATGGCCGATGTCACGACAAGGATGCTGACGCGAGCAACGCGCCCCGCCGGTCTTCGGCCGCTGGAGGTGGCCAGCCACCTTCGGCACCTGCCGGGCATGGTGTTTTTCGACTCGGCGGGCCATCTGCCATCGACCGCCGATCGCGCGGTTTCGGTGATCGCTGCCCGGCCCGAGCGACTCCTGCGCGGCTCAATCCACTCGACCGACGACCGTGCGGTGCTGAGGCAGGCGCTTGCCGACGGCCATGGCGCGCAAGGCGACACCGGATTTCCTGCGGGCGGGCTCTGCGGGTGGATCGGCTATGAGGGCGAATTCGTCTTCGGCGACTACCGGGAAATGCTGGTCTTCGATCATGCCGATGAAAGCTGGTGGGAAATTGGCGGGCTTTCGGCAGAGCTGCGTGAGTCGCACGACGCGCCCTTCGCGATTGGTGATTTTCACGCGTCGACCAGCCGCGAGGGATTCATGCGCAGTGTCGAGCGCGCGAAGGAATGGATCGCCTCCGGCGACATCTATCAGGTGAATCTCGCGCATTCATTCGCGGCAGACATCAACGGCGGCTCGCTGTTTCCACTCTATCTTTCGTTGCGCGAAACTTCACCTGCACCGATGGCCGCATGGCTCGCACTCGATGGCCGCGAAATTCTCAGTTCATCGCCCGAAACCTTTTTGAAAATCTCCGGCCGCGGCATCGAGACGAGGCCAATCAAGGGCACTCGCCCGCGATTTCACGATCCGGACGAGGACCGGCGATCGGCTTACGAACTCCAGACCTCGGCCAAGGAAATTGCCGAGCTGGTGATGATCACCGATCTGCTGCGCAACGACCTCGGCCAAGTCTGCGAATTCGGCAGCGTGGAGGTCAGCGAAATGCTTCAGCTCGAAACGCTGGCGCAAGTCCACCATCTCGTCTCGACCGTGCGCGGCACACTGCGCGCAGACACCGATGTGATCGAGGCCCTCGCCGCCTGTTTCCCCGGCGGAAGCATCACCGGCGCGCCGAAAAAACGCGCGATGGAAATCATCCGCGAACTCGAAAATTCTCCCCGCGAAATCTACTGCGGCGCAGTCGGCTGGCTCGGCTTCAACGGCGAAAGCTCCTTCAACATCGCCATCCGCACGCTGGTGCGAAACAAGGAGCGCCTGAGCTATCACGTCGGCGCCGGCATCGTCGCGGATTCGGATCCGGAAAAAGAATACGAAGAAACCCTGCACAAAGCCGCCGGCATCCGCGCGGGCTTGGAGAGGTGCGATCACAAGCTTTGATTTTCTTCAGCAACAACCGCGTCATTTCAAAATAACGCGAAATCACAGCTTACCGGCTTTTCAAAAAGTTGGCACATCGGGTGCTTGGTTATGGAACCCGGCATGCGGATCTTCTCCCCCATACATTCCACTGTCCGTCATTTGGCGGGGGGGCTTGTCGCTCTAACCGCTTGGTGCTCAAACCCTATGCTGGCAGCCGCTGCTCCCGCAGAGGTCATTGCGGCCGCCATTCTCGAGGAGTCTCCAGCCAAACAAACCCAACTGATTCTCTCATTGAAAAAATCGCCATCGCCTGAAGCTGTGGCCCTGTTGGAAAAATGGAAGGCGGGTGAGATCTATTTGCACGCCGATGATGAAGGCAAAACGACGCCGGTTCTTTTAACGGGCAAACCTAATGCGAATGGCACCTTCGCAGTGCAACGGTTGACCGATGCTCACCAAGTAACCGACGGAAATGGGGCAGCTGTGAGACTGGATCCAAATACGGTGGATTTCGTCGATACCAACTCAGGCCTCCGCCGGGCGATGAAGGAGATCACCGATCTGGCGGCTCTTGCCGATCCTGATCTGACCAAACGCCTGCGCGCGATATCCGATTCGGCTATCGGCCAGAACCCGGAAAAAATCCCATCGCTCGAAACCCTGAGGTCGAGCGAAACCAACCCCATCGCAATCCGCGCGCTGGATCAATCGATCGCCATCATCAACCTCAAGTCACCCGACCAGCAAAAGCGCATCAACGCCTGCACCAAACTGGGCGAAATCAAATCGCTCGCCGCAAGCGATGCGCTCAAAACACTTCTGGCCGATTCCTTGAAAAAAGGCGACACCCGCACAGCGGGCTCAGCAAAGGCGGCAATCAAATCGATCGAAGCCCACATCTCAACCATCAACCTCTACGGCACGCTCTTCCGCGGGATTTCCCTTGGCTCGGTGCTTTTGGTGGTCGCCATCGGCCTGGCCATCACATTCGGCCTGATGGGCATCATCAACATGGCCCATGGCGAGTTGATCGCCGTTGGAGCCTACACCAGCTATGTGATGAATCTTGTCTTTACGGGTGGCATGAAACTCTCGCCTTTCGGGATTAGCATCTCGATTCCCGGCCTCAACCTGACCAACGGCGGCAACCTGTATTTTGCCTTCGCGCTGCCCGCAAGCTTTCTCGCCGCCGCGCTGGTTGGCTACATCCTCGAGCGATCGGTGATTCGCTTTCTTTACCATCGCCCACTTGAGTCGCTGCTCGCGACATGGGGCATCTCCCTTGTTTTACAGCAATTGTTTCGCCTCATTTTTGGATCCAACAATGTGCAAGTCGCCAGCCCGGCCTGGCTGTCGGGCAACTGGACCCTCAACGATGTGGTCTTTGGCTGGAACCGCGTCTTTGTGATCTGCTTCGCCGCACTCATCATTCTGCTCACATGGCTGGTGCTTAACAAGACCTCGCTCGGATTGCTGATCCGCGCCGTGATGCAGAATCGCAACATGGCCGCCTGCATGGGCATCCGCACCGAGCGAGTCAACACACTCACCTTCGCCTTCGGTTGCGGGCTTGCCGGGCTCGCTGGCGCCTTCCTTTCGCAAATCGGAAATGTCGGGCCATCGCTTGGTCAGAACTACATCGTCGATTCGTTCATGACAGTGGTGGTTGGCGGCGTGGGGAACATTCTTGGCACCGTCGTCAGCGCGCTTGGCATCGGCATGGCCGATCAATCGCTCCAGCAGTACCTCGGCAATCCGGTCCTCGGGAAAATCCTCGTTCTCGCAAGCATCATTCTCTTCCTGCAATGGCGACCAGCGGGCCTTTTTGTGACCCGGTCCCGCAGCCTCGACTGATCCATGAACCAAGCCCCTGTCAGCGGCCGCATCAACATCGGCTTTCTCGTCACCACCGGATTTTTTTTGGTGGCGGCAATGCCCTTGCTCAATGCCTTTGGGCTGATCGCGGACTTTACGCTCAACCTGTGGGGAAAATACCTGTGCTATGGCATCTTGGCCGTTTCGATCGACCTGCTGTGGGGGTACACCGGTCTGCTCTGCCTCGGGCAGGCTCTGTTTTTCTCGCTCGGTGGCTACATGATCGGCATGCACCTCATGCTGATGATCGGCAAGCTCGGCCAGTACAAAAGCGAGTTGCCGGATTTCATGGTTTTTCTCGGCCACACCACATTGCCTGCATTTTGGGAGCCGTTCCGCTCGTTTCCATTTTCGATGGCAATGGTTTTACTGATCCCGGGTTTGCTCGCGCTGGTTTTTGGTTATCTCGCCTTCCGCTCGCGGATCAAAGGCGTGTATTTCTCGATTCTCACCCAAGCTCTCACCTATGGCGCCGCCTTGCTCTTCTTTCGCAATGACCTGCTGATGGGAGGCAACAACGGCTTCACAGATTTCCGCACGCTCCTTGGCGCAAATCTTCGCGATGCGGATACTCAAAGACTGCTCTATGTGTGCACGGCACTGCTCCTCATCGGCGTGCTTGCATTTTGCTCCTGGCTCACGCGCTCGCGTTTTGGTCTGGTCCAGCGCGCAATCAGGGATTCGGAGAATCGCGTGCTTTTTTCCGGATACTCGACCGCCAACTTCAAGCTCTTCATCTTCGTTGTCAGCTCGGTCATCGCCGCGCTCGCCGGCGCGCTCTATGTGCCGCAAGTCGGCATCATCAATCCAAGTGAGATGACTCCCGAAAAATCGCTGGAGGCGGTGGTATGGGTCGCTCTCGGCGGACGCGGCACGCTGATCGGGCCGGTGCTTGGCGCCATCTCGGTCAACGCTTTGAAAAGCTGGGCCACCCGTGCCTACCCGGACCTCTGGCTGATCCTGCTCGGCGGAAGTTTCGTGCTGATGGTGATGTTCATGCCCAAAGGGATCGTCGGCATTCCCTCGCAAATCAGCGCGCTCGCCGCCCGTTTGGCACGGAAGAAAAACACACCTGCGAAAGCCGATATGGATGTAGCCGGAATCACCCGCCCTGACGCAACCGACCCATGAGCCAGAAACCCTTTCTTCTCGCGGCAGAAGGCCTCAACAAATCCTTCGACGGCTACAAGGCGATCAACGACCTCAACTTCTATTTGGACGAGGGCGAACTCCGCACGGTCATCGGCCCCAACGGCGCGGGCAAAACGACCTTCCTCGATCTCATCACCGGACGCACAGCACCGGATACCGGCTCGCTCGTGTGGGACGATGCGAAACACGACCTCCTCAAGCTCAGCGAATACGAAATTTATCGCCTTGGAATTGGAAGGAAGTTCCAAACCCCGACCGTCTATCTCGACCACACGGTCATTGAAAATCTGAGCCTCTCGCTCTCAGGCTCGCGTGGGATCTTTAGCTGCCTTTTCACCAAAAGATCGCGCGCCCAAATAGAACGCATCGAGTCGATTCTCGAAACCATCAAACTCACGGATCACGCAAAACGGAAAGCCGGCACGCTCGCCCACGGACAAAAACAATGGCTGGAAATCGGCATGCTGCTCGCCCAAGACGCAAGACTCTTGCTGGTCGACGAACCAGCCGCCGGCATGACCGACGAGGAAACTTACCGCACCGGCGAGCTCCTGCTATCACTCGCCGGCAAACATACCATCGTCGTGATCGAACATGACATGACTTTCGTACGGCAGATCTCACAAGGGCGCAAAGTTACCGTCCTCCATCAGGGACATGTGCTGTGCGAAGGTCCCGTCGACCAGGTCCAGAGCGATGAGCGGGTTATCGAAGTCTACCTTGGCCGCAAATCAAAAGTTGCTTGAGACAAGCCGAAGATCATTCCACCGACATGAGCCACATCCTGGAAATCTCGGATCTAAACCTTTCGATCGCCGGAAGCGTCATCCTGCGGAATGTGAATCTGAAGATTCAGCCCGGCAGTGTGTTTTGCCTCATGGGGCGCAATGGAGTCGGCAAAAGCACAACGCTCAAGGCAATCATGGGATTGCTGGCTTCCGACTCGGGCGAAATCCGCTTTGATGGAAAATCGATCGGCCGCCTGCCTCCCGCCGAGCGAGCAAGACTGGGCATTGGCTATGTGCCACAGGGGCGCGATATTTTTCCCCACCTCACAGTCGAGGAGAACCTCCACATCGGCGCACGGGCTCAAGGAATCAAAAATGATTCAGGTGATCTCGATCGCGTGTTCACGCTTTTTCCCATCATTCGAGAATTCCTCAAACGCAAGGGCGGCATGCTCTCGGGAGGCCAACAACAACAACTCGCCATCGCCCGCTCGTTGCTTGCGCGGCCCAAATTGCTGATTCTCGACGAGCCCACCGAAGGCATACAACCCAACATCATTGACCAAATCGGCGACGCCATCCGCATGCTGCGTTCGCAAAACGGAATGGCAATCCTGCTCGTCGAACAATATTTGGATTTTTGTAAGGAGCTTGGCGACGAGTTTACGATCCTCGATCGGGGCGCGGTATCTGCCTCCGGACCCATGGCCTCACTGACTGACGACATCGTTCGCAAGTGCCTCACGGTGTGATCATTAAGCCCAAAACGGCGCTGGAGTTTCCGTTTTCCTGATCGCACAACGATAGCTCCGGACTCTGTATTTATAGGGGTTTTCGGATAGATATCGAAGTTGATACGCACATCGCATCCACATTGTTTGTAACAAGTTTGGCATGGCCATTGCTGATCCATAGTTGGCGGAAATTCCGCTTCATCAAACAACACCAATATACTGTAACCATGAAAAACAAATACCGTTTGAATATCATCGGCCTGCCAGTGATGGCAGTCGCACTGGCTGCCGCAGCAAATGCCGGAACAGCAGAGACACCAGTCGCAGCCCCCGAATCGGCAGGCTGCCTCGATTGGGTTAAGGTCAGTGGCTACGCTGCCATCGCTTATACTTACACCGATACACCCGGCGTGTTCTCAGACGATCATGAGACGTTCGCCGATGGTAACACGCCCTTCGACGCAGTTAAGGTGGGCTTTGAAGGCACCCAGGGACCAGTGAGTGGCTATGTGAGCCTCTTCTACACCCCCGGCGTTGCGAGTGATGAGGCCGGAATCCTTGATGCCTATGCCTCATACGCCATCGGCGATTTCAAGGTCACCGGCGGTAAGTACCTCAGCTATCTCGGCTACGAAGCCTTCGATGCGGTGAACATGACCCAGATCACTTACGCCGCAGGCCTTGGAGCCATTCCGGCCTACCACAACGGTGTCAAGGTCGACTACTCCACCGATACTTTCGGCGCGGGCTTCAGCCTCTCCGACTCCATCACGGGTGGAGATGGTTTCTGGAGCGGCGACGACGAATTCAGCGACGATCAAGGATACGAAGCTTATGTCACTTACAAAGGCATCGATAAGCTTACCCTATGGGGTGGTATGGGCTATGAGAACACCGACGGTGCAGTGGAAGACTGGATCACCTACGACTTCTGGGCCAGCTACGCGATGACCGACAAGCTCACTCTGGCTGGTGAAATCGCCTACCACGAAGACTCGTTCGTAGAGGGCGTCCAGGGCCTGCTGCTCGCGCAATATGCCTTCACCGACAAGTTCTCCACCGTGACCCGTTTCGGCATCGCCGACAAACACAACGGATTGGATGATATCTACACCTACACATTCTCGCCGACCTACAAATTCTGTGAGAACTTCCTCGTTCGTGCCGAGCTGACATTTGCCGACACGGAGACAGTCGACAGCGACTATGTCTTCTCCGGCATCCAAGCCATCGCCAAGTTCTAATCCTTCATCAAAATGGTGGCGGACGGTTTGTGGTTCAAGCCTGTCAAGCAGTCCGCCACCT
>JBIKIK010000054.1:0-8783 GCA_044361655.1 Luteolibacter sp.
AATCCTCTCATGAAAGCTCCTCATTGGTTTTTGGGTCTGGCCGGAGTGCTGACCATTTCAGCGATCGCTCTTTGGTTCATCCGCCCCGGTGTGTCGCGAAAATCGCAGGATAAGCTGCAAGCGCCCGCGCTTATGCCGCCGCCTGCCGAGCCTGCGCCGAGCTCCGAACCAATCGCACCCGAGCCGCCGCCCGTGCAAACGCCCATCGTCGTGAGCGATGCAAATCCCGCGGAGCTGATCAGGCACATCGCCGCCGCGCTGGAGTCGGGTGATGTCACGGCGCTGGAAAAACTTTTAGGCGATACTCGCCTCGACGATACGAACCGTGAGGCATTGCGCAGTCTGATCGCCTTGAAGCCAAAGCTCGCGCAAGGCGGCGGCATCCGCGAGGTCGGTGAGTTGGAATTGAACAAGCGCACGCGCTGGGTGCTCGAGCTTGAGGGCGGTGGTCGCATCGTGCTCGATTTGATCAATGAGGCTGGGCTTTGGTCGGTGGAAAAATTTGTTTTGCCCGCGCGTGACGGTGAAACCGCGGGACAGGCGACAACGAATGATTCGCTCGCGGTGGCCGATGCGTTTTTGCAGGCGGTGCTGAACCAGAAGTTCGAAATCGCCCGCACGCATGTGGATCCGAAGTTGGTGAGCGATGCAAAGATCGCGGGGCTATGCATACTTTTTGAAGAAGGTATGTATCAACTGCGCAAATCGAAGCCCCTGCGTTCGATGCTGCACAAGCCGGATCTCGCTGGCTATCTCGCCAACATCGAGGCGACCGACGGATCCCAGGACGCGGGATTTGCGCTGACGCTGAAAAATTCCGGCAGCCCGGCCAAATGGCTTGTGAGTGAGATCAACCTCGACCGCCTGCTTGCAGATTACGCGCGGCGCGTTGCGGGCGGCGATGTCTATTACTCGCCATTGGTGAAGAACCCCGCGGGTGGTGACACGCTGGCACTTTATTTTGGCTTTGATGAGGACGAGGTGAATCCGCGTACGCGGCGGCAGTTGGAGATCGTGTCGAAAATATTGCGCGCCGATCCCGACAAAAAAATCACGCTGAGCGGTCACACTGATGCGCTCGGAACAAGGGACTACAATGACGATCTCTCTGGCCGCCGCGCCGCAGTGGTGCGCGATCTGCTCATCGAGGCCGGTGTTTCCGCGACGCAGATCGTGACGGTCGCAAAGGGATCGAGCCAGCCGCGCAGGCCGAATGTGACAGAGGGTGGCGTCGACAATCCCGACGGCCGCAAGGTCAACCGCCGCACCGAGATTTACCTCGATTTCTAACAGAACGCTGTTTTGCCATCGCGCCCACATTATCGAAACCGACACGCGGCCATGCGGCAGCGCGTGGCTTGCTGCCGGAATGTTGCGCGCGTGGCATTGTTTCTTTTTTCATGGGTCGTGGTCGGATGTGCCGATAGCCCGCCGGGTGCCGGATCCGAGCCACCGAAGTCATGGATCAATAGCGCGGGATTTCCGGTGGCTTCACCGCAAAAGGATCTGGCGCGTTGGTGGGCGCGATTTGACGACCCGCAGATGTCGAAGCTGATCACTGTCGGACTCGCGGGAAATCCCGGCATCGCTTCGGCGACTGCGCGGGTGCGTGAGGCGCGGGCACGGCGCGATGAAGCAACGGCGCAGCTCATGCCGTCACTGAGCGGATCGCTTCGCGGCTTCGGCGATGCCGAACGCGCGAATGGTGAATGGTTGTCAAACTCATCCGGTCGGGCCGCGCTCGATGCCTCTTGGGAAGTCGATTGGTTTGGCAAGAACCGCAAGCTGGCAAAATCCGCAGCCGCCACATTTGCGGCAACGGAAGAAAACCTTCGCTCGGTGCAGGCGTCGCTCGCGGCGGAAATTGCGATCGCTTACACGCGACTGCGCATCGATGAGGAACGGCTCTTTGTACTGCGTGACATTGTGGTGAGCCGCGAGGAAACCGCGCGACTTGCCTCATGGCGACAACAGGTGGGCGAGGCGGATTCGCTCGAGTCGAGCCAAGCAAGCGCAAGCCTCGAGCAGGCGCGTGCCGCGATCCCGACGCTGGAACAATCGATTGCGCAGCGACGCAATCAACTCGCGTTGCTGTGTGGTCGTGAGCCGGGGGTCTTCGATGCGACGCTTGCCGGCGCTCGCGGCCGTATTCCCGTGCCGGCGCGTGACCTTGCCATCGGCATCCCGGCCGACACGATTCGCCAACGGCCGGATGTGCGCGAGTCGGGCTGGAAAGTTTCGGCAGCAGTCGCCGAGCTCGATGCCTCAAAAGCACGGCGTTATCCGTCGCTCAATCTGGCTGGCACGCTCGGCATCAACTCGCTCGCGGTGGAGAAAATTTTCCGCCCCGAAAAAACCGCGGCCGATCTCATTGTGGGCGTCACGGGTCCGATCTTCGACGCGGGCCGCATCCGCGCTGACATCGAGGCGCGCGGCGCGGCCTTGGATCGCTCGTTGCAGGATTACCGTGCATCGGTGTTGACCGCGCTCTCCGAAGTCGAGGACGCGCTCATTGCTTGCCGTCGCTCGGGCGAACGGCTTGCTACGCTAGAAAAAGCTGTGGCATCGGCACGCGAAGCGGCGACGCTCGCCCAGCAACGCTATGAGGCCGGCGTCACCGACCTGATCACCGTGCTCGATGCGCAGCGCACGCTGCTCGGCATCGAAGACAATCTCCTCGCCTCACGCGCCGAACACATCAGAGCCTACATCGATCTTTACAAGGCGCTGGGTGGCGGATGGTCATGAGCGCCGGCACATTTTAATTTTTCCACCCCGATGCAAGCAGACGAATCAACCAAAAAGCTACCGGAGATCATCCGCAGCGCGCGACCGATGCACCCGCTGTGGAAGTGGTTGCTTCCAGCACTGGTGCTGGTTGCGGGCGCATTGCTTTACTGGCATTTTAGCCGCAAGGACGGGCGCGAAAACGAGCCGGTTTTCAAAACTGAAAACATTGTGCGCGGAGACATCGATCTCATCGTGACGGCGACCGGCAACCTGACGCCGACGAACCAAGTCACCATCGGCAGCGAGCTTTCAGGAACCGTTTCCGAGGTGCTCGTCGACATCAACGACACGGTGAAAAAAGATCAGCCCATCGCGCAGCTAGACACGGCCAAGCTCACCCAGCAGACCGAGCGCAACCGCGCGATTTTGCTCTCGGCCGAGGCGCGCGTGACGCTGGCCATGGCGACGCTCACCGAAAACACGGCATCACTCGCGCGTTACCAAGACCTTCTGGAGCTCAGCGAAGGCAAGACACCATCGAAGGCACAGATGGACACCGCGCAGGCCGCGGTCGATCGCTCGAAGGCCGAACTCGAGAGCGCCAAGGCAGCGGTGAATGAAGCGCAGGCAAACCTTCGCGCGATCGAACGCGATCTTTCCAAAAGCATCATTCGCTCACCGGTCGATGGCATCGTGCTTTCGCGCACGGTTGAGGTTGGTCAAACGGTGGCGGCTTCATTCACTGCGCCGGTGCTTTTTGTGATCGCCGAGGACCTTCGGAAAATGGATCTCGTCGTCACGGTTGCCGAGGCCGACATCGGGCGCGTTGCGGCAGGTCAGAAGGCGAGCTTCACGGTCGATGCGTGGCCGACGCGCACCTATCACGCGACGGTACAGCGGGTGGCGTACGGATCCGTCATCACCAACAATGTGGTGACTTACAATGTGGAGCTCGGCGTGGAAAATTCCGACCTGAGCCTGCGGCCGGGCATGACCGCCACGGCAGACATTTCCGTCGCGCGTGCCACGCAGGTGCTTCATGTGCCGAATGCCGCTTTGCGATTTGATCCGGAATCGGTCTTGGAGTTTCTGAAAAAAACCGATCCCAAGCGCACCCTCGTGCAGGCTTTGTCGCCCGGTGGTGGTCGCCGCTGGAGCCAGAGCCCGACAATTCAGAAACCTGACGAGCGCAGCAAGGCGACCAGCGTCTGGTTTTTGCGCGATGGCGTACCAGTTGAATGCCCAGTGAGTGTCGGCCTCACCAATGGTCGCATCACCGAGGTCAGCGGAGAGGGGCTGCGTGAAGGTTTGCCGGTCATCATCAGCGCATCGCCGCCCGCCAAGCCATGAATGAAGCGTCCTTGATCGAACTGCGTGGCATCGCCAAGACATATGGTCGGGGTGATGCGGTGTTTCATGCGCTGCGCGGAGTGGATCTGCGGATTGATCGTGGTGAATTTGTGGCGATCATGGGTCCGAGCGGCTCGGGCAAATCGACCTTGATGAATTTGCTCGGCTGTCTCGATACGCCGACGGCGGGAAGCTATCTTTTCAATGGCATTGCCATCGAGTCGCTGAGTAAGGATCAGCGTTCATTGATCCGCCGCCATGCCTTGGGGTTTGTGTTTCAAGGTTTCAATCTGCTGGCGCGGACATCGGCTTTGGAGAATGTCGAGTTGCCCTTGCTCTACCGTGGGGTTCCGGCGCGGCAACGCCGCGAAATGGCGCGTGAGGCCTTGGCCAGTGTTGGCATGCCAGAAAAGTCGAGAAACTCGCCTGCGGAACTTTCCGGTGGTCAGCAACAGCGTGTGGCGATCGCACGAGCCATCGTCACCGGACCGGCAACGCTCTTTGCCGACGAACCCACCGGCAATCTCGATTCGAAAACCACCGTCGAAATCATGGAGCTTCTTTGCAAACTCAACAGCGATCGCGGCATCTCCATCATCATGGTCACCCACGAGGACGATGTTGCCGCATCTGCTAAACGCGTGGTGCGTGTGAAGGATGGGCTGATCGCCAGTGATGAGAAAATTCAGCCTATTGGTTAATCGTTATCAGATCGGAAATCACCCATGTTTTTCAATGCCTTCATCCTCGCGCTTCGTGAGATACGCCGCAACATCACCCGTGCGTTTCTCACGGTGATTGGTGTGGTGATCGGTGTTGCGGCGGTGGTGACGATGGTGACCCTTGGCCGCGGTGCCACCGAGATGGTGAAGTCGCAGATCTCGAATCTTGGCAGCAACCTCATGATTCTGCGGCCCGGGCAGGGCTGGGGTCAGTGGGGCGCGCCATTGTTCAGCCTTACCGATGTGCAAGCCGTGCGCGAGCAGGTGAGCGGTGTGCGCGCCGCGGCACCAATGGCGATTGGCAATGCGCCGGCGGTGTTCATGGAGAATGTGCGCAACACCGATTATCAGGGCACCACGCCCGAGTATTTCGACATTGCCGGATGGAAGCTGAGCGAAGGGCGTTTTTTTGATCAGGACGATCTTCGCAAGGGCGCTGCCGTGTGCGTCATCGGTGAAACGATCCGCAAGGAATTGTTCGGATCAGTGCCAGCGGTCGGCCAAAAGATCCGTCTGCACAAAACTTCGCTGATGGTGATCGGCGTCACTGCTGTCAAAGGGCAGGGGGGCTTTGGCGATGACCTCGATGACAACATCCTTCTTCCGATCACCACCATGCAGCGGCGTCTTGCGGGATTGCCGCCGCCGCAGAACATCAACCAAATCCAGATTGCGGGAATCGACGAGCAATCGTGTGCCGGCATCTTGGCCGACCTCACCCTCCTGATGCGCGAGCGCCGGAATCTTGCGGAGAACGAACAGAACAATTTCTCGGTCGTCGATACCCGCATGATCGCCGAGACGATGAGCTCCAGCACGCGGATCATGACATCGCTGCTCGGCACGGTGGCGGGAGTGAGTTTGTTGGTCGGTGGCATCGGCATCATGAATGTGATGCTGGTGTCGGTGACTGAGAGAACGCGCGAGATCGGCATTCGTCTTGCGATCGGCGCGCGGGCCCGCGATGTGATGCTGCAATTCCTCGTCGAGGCAGTGACGCTATCATGGGTGGGTGGTCTCGCGGGCATTTTGCTCGCCTACGGCCTTTGCCACAGCCTTGCGAAAGTCGTGGGCGCGCCGTTTGTGTTTGATCCAAAGATCAACCTGATCGCTTTCGTGTTTTCCGCGGCAATCGGCATCATCTTTGGTTTCATGCCGGCCCGCCGGGCGGCGTCGCTGGATCCGATTGAAGCGTTGCGTCACGAGTGAACGCATTTGCGCGGGGTGAAAATGATTCGACAGCAAACGGATGATCTGTTAGAAAGAGATACCGTGAGCAAGACCCTATTGATCCTCATTGCAGTCGCCGGAGCCCTCATTCTTGGCGGAATTTCCACTTACAACGGCCTCGTTGGCAAACAGCAGGGCGTTGATGCGGCATGGGCGCAGGTTTCCAACCAGTACCAGCGTCGCGCCGACCTCGTGCCAAACCTCGTCAAGACCGTGCAAGGCTCGGCGGATTTTGAGAAAACGACGCTCGAGAATGTCGTCAATGCCCGCGCATCGGTCGGACGCATGACCATCGATGCGAGCAAGGCGCCGGAGAGCGCGCAGCAGCTTGAGGAATTTCAAAAAGCGCAAGGTGCCTTTGGCGGTGCCTTGCAACGCTTGCTGGTGGTTTCGGAAAATTATCCCGATCTCAAGGCGAGTGCCGGATTTCGTGATTTGCAGGCGCAACTTGAAGGCACCGAGAACCGCATCGCAGTTGAGCGTGGTCGCTTCAACGAGGTGGTGAAGGATTTCAACACCAGCATCCGCAAGGTGCCCGCCGTTTTTTTTGCGGGCATGCTTGGCTTTCATCCCAAGCCGTACTTCCAAGCCGAAAGCGGTGCGGAAAAGGCGCCTGATGTGAAATTCGACTTCGGTGGTCAATCCGGCGAAGCGAAATGACATTGGTGCGCCATGCATGCGGGCGGGTCCTTGGTTTTTGGCTCGCCTGCCTAGGCCTGATGTTTGCCGCGCCGGCTGCGCGTGCGGAGATCCCCGCGAGTCCGTCGCCGCATTATATTTACGACGAGGCGCGCTGGCTTGGGCCAGCGGCCTTTGCAGCGATCGACAAGCACCTGCAGGACTACGAGCGCGAATCCTCGTCACAGATGCTGGTGGCGATTTTTCAAGCGCTACCGGAGTCGGGCGAAATGGTCGACTTCTCGCAACGGGTCTTTGAGGCATGGAAGCCGGGGGATAAGGGCAAGGACAACAGCGCGATTTTATTTTTCTTTCTCAACGAGCGCAAAATCAGGATTCAGGTTGGCTATGGCCTCGAAGGCGCGCTGCCTGATGCGCGTTGCAAGCAGATCATCGAAGAGGTGATCGCCCCGCGCCTGCGTGCCGGTAATCGCGAGCAGGCAGCTGCGGCAGGCATTGAGGCGATGATCGCAGCAACCAAGGGCGAATACCTAGGGAGCGGTCGCACGCGTCTGGATCAAGGTGAGGGCATTCCGTTTCCGGTCATCATTCTTTTGGTGATCATTCTTTTGGTGCTGATCTCCTCGCAGCAGCACGACGATGTGGTGATCACGCGCGGTGGATCGCGTCACGGCGATTGGAGCCGCGGCGGCTGGGGCGGCGGTGGTGGTTGGAGCGGCGGGGGATGGGGTGGTGGAGGCGGCGGAGGATTTTCCGGCGGTGGAGGAAGAAGTGGCGGAGGAGGCGCAAGTGGTGGATGGTAATTCAGCCCGATTGAACATGAACGAATTTCTTACAGAAAAAGAGGAGCATGCGCTGGTACGCGAGATCCGCGCGGTGGAGGCAAAGAGTAGTGCCGAGCTTCGTGTCGTGATCACCACCAAGCTGGTGTTTCGTCCGATGCGCTACGCGTGGAAACTTTTCGATCGTCTCGGCATGCATCGCACGAATGATCGCAATAGCGCGTTGATTTTGGTGATTCCGATGGGGCATCGATTTGCGGTGATCGGCGACGGCGCGTGGTCCGAAGTGGTGGGCCCGGCCTACTGGGAGGAGCTATCCAACGCGATGTCGCGGCACTTGCGTGCGGGTCGGCGCTATGAGGCGCTCGCCTATGGCATTCGCAGCTTGGGCGCGACGATGGCGGGTGCATGGCCGGCCAACGGCGAGAACCCCAACGAGCTGCCAAACGAGATTGTTTATGAGTGATGCGGCAAAGGATTCCGTGACAGCTTCGGCATCAGGTGCATGATGCATGGCGTGACATCACTCTCGATCGCCGCCCTCAGGGAATGCACTGGTGCGACTCCGGTGCAGGCCGCCGTCGTCGCGCAATTGCAAAGCCGCTCAACCCGCGTAGCCAAGACCGGCAAGCCGTATCTCGAAATGGCCTTTGCCGACTCGACCGGGAAAATGGCCTTCAAGCTTTGGTCGGATTCGCCGGTCTATCAGGAGGCGGAGTCGCTCAAGGAATCGGCGGTGCTGCGGCTCGAGGCGCGCTGGACGCAAAGCTCCTATGGCATGGACGCCAAGGATCTCGAATTTCATGTGCCGGATGAGGCTGCGCTCAATGATTTTTATGCCGGCGATCCCGACCTGCGTCGGCGTCAGGAGGCGGATTTCGTGGTGATCCAAAGTTTCTGCGCGAGCATTGCCGAGCCGCGCTTGAACGCGTTGTGCCGGATGTTTCTCGATCAAATGGGCGACCGCTTTCGGCGCACGGCGGCGGCGCGCAAAAACCACCATGCCCGTCGTGGCGGACTCGTCGAACATGTCGCGCAGATGATGCGCTCGGCCGATGCGATTTGCGGCGTGTACCCGGAGCTCAATCGCGACCTGATGCTTGCCGGCGTGCTGTTTCACGATTGCGGCAAGCTTTGGGAAAACACCTATCCGGAGCATGGTTTCACGCAGACCTTTACCCTTGCCGGCGAAATGATGGGCCACATCCCGCTGGGCATCGAAATGGTCAACAAACTCTGGCGCGATTTGATGGAATCCGAGGACGCAAAAGCATGGGCGGACCTCAAGCCCGGATCCGACGATACGCGCTTGCACCTCCTGCATCTGATC
>JBIKIK010000056.1:0-8373 GCA_044361655.1 Luteolibacter sp.
GCCATGTTGCGTTGGTAGGACATCCAGCGTGCGACTTGGCCCCAGAAGCGGTAATGGTAGAGGTCCTCGACGCCTCGGCGCCAACGCCATGCCGAGTCGATGCCCATGAAGAGGACCTTGCCGTTGCCGGCGGATTTCGTGACGAGCAGGGGCGCGGCTCCGAACTTGCTGCGGCTGTTGCCGTGGACAGCGAGGACCTCGGCGCCGGCCTTGGCTTTGATGACGGGCGCGTGCCAATGGAAGCCGGGAAGCTGTCGCCAGATCTCGGGGTTTTCCTCTTCGTTTTCGCCGAGGAGCGTGAGCAAAGACGAGCGGCCTTCAGAGGTGAGCGTGAGCGGTGCGGCCAGTGGATCGCGGATGCCGTTGCGCTGCGTGTCGTCGAGCACGACTGGCATCAGATCGGCGAGGTCGGTATCGAGCAGGGAAAACTGGTTGCCCTTGCTGCCAGGGAGGAAGACCACGCCGGAGGCTTGATTTTCCACAAGCCCGCGGATGAGCGTGCATTGTTCTTTGGTGAGTTGCTTGTTGCCGATGCCGACATCGCCGAGGAAGATCACATCGTAAGGTGCGAGGTCTTCGGGTTTTGATGGGAAAGAGGAAATGTAGTGGGGTCCGCCACCGGGCCCGAGGGTCGGGTGGAAGAGCAGGCATGAGAGTTCGACGCCGGGATCGCGTGAGAGCGCGTTGCGAAGGAAGCGGTATTCCCAGCGCGGGAGGCTTTCGACGACGAGCACGCGGATTTTTTCCGGTCGTCCGGCGATGGAAAACTTGCGGGTGTTGTTGGTGGCGATGCGTTCGCGTTCGTGGACGGGGAGTGAGAGTTCGAGGGGGGATGCGCCTTCTTTGCGGATGCGCCAGAGCAATGAGTCGTAGGTTTCTGCGTTGGGGGGGATGACGATGTTTTTCGATTGCTCGTTGCCTTTATCATCGCGCATGCGGATAACCGTGCGGACTTCGCGATCGAGTGATGAGCGAATCGTGAAGGGGATCTGCACATTTTCGCCGACGATGCCATAGCTTGGTGCGGCGACAGTGAGGATCTCGATGTCGGGCATGCGTTGGGTGCTGCCGATCGGCATCGAGAAGAGCGGGATGCCGCGGACGCGCATTTTTTGTGCGGCGGCGACGGGTGGTTGACCGAGGTTGTGGTCGCCGTCGCTGAGCATGATCACGGCGCGGAGATTGTCGTGTTGCTTGAGTGTGTCGCTGATTGCGGTATCGATGTCGGTGCCGGCGATCGTGTCGGCTGCGGCCTTGGCAAAGGGGATGCGCAGGACTTCATTTTTGCCGCTTGCTGCGAGCGGGTTCCAGAGTTCGGATGATAGCGTGGTGGAGCTCAGTTCGGCGCGGGAGACCACTTTTGCTTCGCTGTTTGGCGTGGCGGGAATCGAGGCGTCGATCGTTTCCATCGATTTTGACGCGTCGTGCAGGATCACGATTTGCGGTTTGGTGTTTGGGTGCAGGGTTTTCTGCCATTCGGGCTGCCAGAGCATCATCACGACTGCAGTGATGACGCTCATGCGCAGGCATTCGAGCGCGATCGTGCGCTTGCGTCGCGGCGAGCGTTTGATGGCGAGAAATGACAACGACGCGGCAAGGATCAGAGCGGCGATGCCGATCCAGAGGCTTGCTGCCGTTGGTGAGAAGTGGAGCAAGGTGAGAGGTCAGTGAAAATGATTCATCCGCGTTTTGGAATGCCGGTGGCGTGCACGTTGCGCGGTGCTTTGGGGTTGAGGCAAAGAAGTGCTTCGGCGATGAGGAAGAAGAGCATGGCGAAAAGGAAAAGGCGCCACGCTTCGGCGGAGCCTTTGTCATCGCTGTCCTTGCCGGCTTGGTCGAGCAGCGTGTGGCGGGTGCCTTCGAGCAATGAGTTGATGGCGGCGTTATTAATAGATTCCGCCGCGTCTTCGATCACGGGTCGGTTGATGGCGAGAAGGCCGTTGTCGGATTTCTCCACCCCTGCGAGGAAGGCGTCGGCTGTGAGTTCATCGCCGGGGCTGTGGATGCGGATACGGGCTTGGGCATTTTGCGGTCGTGCGTTTTCGGCGCCGATGGTGGTGGAGAGTGAATTTTGGAAACGCTCGTTGCCTTCGTCGATGATGCGTTGGACAAGGGGCAGTAGGGCATCGGCATCGCCGAGGTTGGACCATGAATAATCCGGAACGGTGCCGAGCAGCCATGCGGTGCCATGGTCAAAAATGCGGCGCACGAAGGCGGGCTCGCCATCTTCCCAGCGGGCAAGGGTGGTCGCGTCGCCTTCCGGGATTTGGCGGCGCAGGGCTTTGAGCCGTTGTGCGGCAACGGGCGATCCGTCGAGTCCGTCGCGGAGTGGGCCGTCGCTGCGGTTCCATTCCTTGAGGATGAAAAATTTCCCGGCGGGTGCCATGGTGGTTGGGCTCCATCCGAGGTTGTTGAAGGTGGCGCTCGACTGTGTGCCGGGCGCGAAGAAGCAGACATGGCCGCCGGAGACGAGGAAGCGGCGCATGGCTTCGGCGGCTGCGCCTTCGGGCAGTGGCGCGGCCCAGAGGACGGCGGCGAGTTCGGGGGAAATTTTTTGTGCAGCCTGATCTGGCGAAGCGATGGGTGCTTCCATGTTCATGCCCGGTGGTGCGGCGGCGAGCGCGAGGTAATTGGCGGATTCGCCGGGTGCGGCCACGACCAGTGACACGGCTTTGCGTGAAGGGCCATAGACGAAGTAGGCGGTGTTGTCGCGCGGGTTGGCATCGGCGCCAAGCGAGAGCCAGCCGTGGCCCTTGGATTGGGAGTTGGGCAATGCGATGCGCTTTTGAAAGCGTGCGAGTGTGCCGGTGGTTGCGATGTTTTCGCTGGTGTTGGATCCGTTAAGGTGAGTGGTCAGTGTTGCGGGCGTATCCTTGTTGGTTGCGTCGCGATGGATTTCCACATCGAGCAAAAGTTCATCGCCGGCGCGGCGTGATTCGGTGATGCGGATGGCGGCGTTGGGGCCGCTTGGGTTGGTCATTGATAGCACGCGAATCGTCGGTGCTTCGGGCAGTGTGGCGATGGTAGAGCGGATGGTGTTCCAACGGTCGTCGGAGGGCAGCCAGTTGCTGGATTGGAGGTCGGAGGCGATCCAGATTTCCGAAGGGCCGGTGACATCGGAAAGAAATGCGATGGCGCGGTTGAGGAGGGCGGGGATGTCCGCGGCCGTGTCAGTTGGTGCGGTGGACGAGAGGGTGGGTAGAAGTTCCGGCGAGGAAATTTCCTGCAGTTCTCCGCTGGCGCTGTCGACAAGCATCAAGCGCGGGTTGCCGAGATTTTTGATGGAGGTGGAAATTTTTTCCAATGCGCTTTCGCGGCGTGATTGGTTGGATGCGGTTTTGATTTCCATCGATGCCGAGCGATCGAGGATGAGAACGACCGTGTTGATCGATCCGCTTCCCCAGCCAGTGATTTCGGAAATCACCGGTCGGGCGGCAGCTATGGCGAGGGCAGTGATGCCCAACGCGCGGCAGGTGAGAATCGCAATGTGGCGCAGTTTTTTTTCACCGCGGTACTGGCGCGTGGCGCTGAGCAGAAAACGCATCGCGGCCCACTCGATGGTTTTGTGGCGACGGCGATTAACGAGGTGGATCACGACCGGCACGGCTGCGGCGAGCAGGAACCAAAGCAGGACTGGGGAGAGAAAATGCATGGGTTTAAGCACTAAATCTTAAGTGCGAAATTTGAAATGAGGAGAAGAAGAGGTGTTGTTTTAAATTAAGAGGCTGTGGGAGTGCGTTGGATTTGAAACTTTGCGCTGGGCCACACATTTCCATCTCTTCGTTTCGAATTTCGTGCTTAAGATTTAGTGCTTGGATTTTATGAATCTCGCTGTGAGGAAATCGCGCAGGAGTGGTTCGAGCGGCGAGTCGGTGGTGATGAAGCGGTAGTCGCAGTGCGACTCGGCGCATTCGCGGCGGACGGATGTGAGAAATGAATTGAGGGCGCGTTGGTATTCTTCGGCGATGAGCTCCGGTTCAGCGACGATGGTGGTTTTGGTTTCCATATCGACGAAGCGGTGGGGGCGTTCGAAGTCGAAATCGATTTCCGCGCGGTCCATCACATGGAAGACCGAGACATCGTGCTTTTGTTGTTGGAGGTGGCGGAGGGCGTTGGCGAGTGGTGCGGTGTCGGCGAGGAGGTCGGAAAGAATCACGACGAATGAGCGGCGCGGGGCTTTCGATGCGATCGCATGAAGGGCGCTGGCGAGGCCGGTTTCGCCGGCGGGTGCGATCGAATCGAGCGCAGAAAAAATCCGTTCGAGGTGGGCGGCGCGGCGGCTGGGCCGAATCTCGAGTTGAAGTTTCTCGGCGCAGACCGAGAGGCCCGCGGCGTCGCCTTGGTTGACGAGCAAATAAGCGAGCGATGCGGCGATGCGGCGGGCGAATTCGAATTTTGATTCGCCGTCGCTTTGGAAGTCCATCGAGCCGGACGCGTCGACCACGAAGACCGCGCGCATGTTGGTGTCGGCTTCGTATTCCTTGATGTAAAATCGGTCCGAGCGTGCGAAGGCTTTCCAGTCGAGCCGGCGGGTGTCATCGCCGGGGACATACTTGCGGTACTCGGCGAATTCGACCGATGAACCGCGGTGTGGCGAGCGGTGGCGGCCAGCCATGTTGCCGGTCATTGCGATGCGTGCCTCGACAGGAAGCGAGGAGAGGCGTGAGAGAAGAGCGTTATCGATGAAGTCGTACACTGGGGAGAATCAAGAGGCCAGAAGCAAGAATCCAGAAAGAGAAGAAGGAGAAAGGCGGGAATCAAGATTCCAGAGAAAGAGGAGGTGAGGGCTTTAGGTGTCCGATGAAACCGCTCAACATTCGTGAGATTTCCCGCGTTTCTTCAATCATGGCATCCGTATTGGCAAATGGTTTGGTCTTCAACTCTCGGCAGACTTCGCGATGAATCATCAATTGAGTGCGAAGTTCACCACACGAGCCTTTGCTGTAGCTCAGAAACCTCACGAAATCCGCATCGGAAGCCCTCTCCGCTCCTTCTGCGATGTTTGAGGGAATTGAAATCGCAGAGCGTTGAATTTGATCCTTGAGCGCAAATTCTTGCGACTTGTGCGATGCGACGCAGACATTCACCGCCAATCGGCATCCACGCTTCCAGACATCCAGATTTTCAAAGTTGTGGTCCATGATGCGCTGTGTCTTGATTCTGGATTCTTGGCTTTCTCACTCTTCTCGTGCTTCGCGGATCAGGCGTTCGACGATTTTTTTCGAGTTCATGCCTTGGGACTCCGCGTTGAAGTTGGTGATGACGCGGTGATTGAGCACGGCGGGGGCGATGGCCTCGAGGTCTTCGAGCGATGCCATGTAGGATCCGCGGAGGGCGGCGCGGGATTTGGCGCCGAGGATCAGGTACTGGACGGCGCGGGGTCCGGCGCCCCAAGCGACCGAGTCGTTGACCCATGCCGGAGTGTCCGCTTGGCCCGGGCGAGTTTTGCGCACAAGGCGGACGGCGGCCTGGTAGACATGTTCGGGGACGGGGAGGCGTCGCACGAGTTGTTGGCAGGCGAGGATTTTTGGTCCGTCGATCAATTTCTCGAGTGGTGTGCTGTGACCGCCGGTGGTTTCGCGGGCGATGCGGGTTTCCTCTTCGAGAGAGGGGTAGTCGACTTCGATGAGGAACATGAAGCGGTCGAGTTGCGCTTCGGGCAGCGGGTAAGTGCCTTCCTGTTCGATTGGGTTTTGAGTGGCGAGGACGAAAAATGGCGAGGGCAGCGGGTAGGTTTTGCCGAGGACGGTGACCTTGTTTTCCTGCATCGCCTCGAGCATGGCTGATTGCGTTTTGGCGGGCGCGCGGTTGATTTCATCGGCGAGCACCATGTGGGAAAAGACCGGGCCTTTGATGAACTCGAATTCCCTGCGACCACCAGCGCCGGATTCCTGGATGATGTCGGTGCCGGTGATGTCGGCGGGCATCAGATCGGGGGTGAACTGGATGCGGTTGAAGGTGAGGTCGAAGGTTTGGGCGACCGAGGAAACGAGCAGGGTTTTGGCGAGGCCGGGTACGCCCATCAGCAACGCGTGGCCTTTGGCAAAGAGGCAGATCGCGAGCTGTTCGATGACTTGTTCCTGGCCTATGATCACCTTACCGATTTCTCGGCGCAGGACTTCGTGGATTTTTCCAAGTTCGTCGATGGCGGCGACATCGTCTTCGGGAAGCTGTGGGGGGAAGTCGGTGTGGGATTCCATGTCTGGGGTAGGATGCCAAGCTAGGTTCGCGCGGGTTTTTGTCCAGAAGTGATCTTGGCGTTTTGGTGGGATGATGCGGTGACTGGAAAAAGCCCTCATTTGTAATTTTCGACGGATTTTGAAGCAGGTCGACATTGCGGAGGGTGAATTTCGGGCCCTTTGAATTACTCCTGAGTGCCTTAAGGTTCGATTCCACCGAATATCGAGCTACCCCCACTTTTTTGTCCCAAGGAGAAGAAAATTTCCATTTCCGGCTTGCCAGACTGTCGATGTCTGCTAAACCACCCGCCCCGCAGGGTTTCGGAGACAGTCCGAATGTCCCGAGCAACCACGCGAAACTCCGCACATCATGGCACGCATCCTAGGCATTGAAATCCCCAACGAGAAGCGCATCGAAGCTTCTCTTCCCTACATGTTTGGCATTGGCCGTCCAACGGCAGCCAAGATTCTCGAGCATGCGGGAATCGACCCCAACATCCGCACCGGTCAACTCACCGAAGACCAGCTCGTTCGCATTTCCCAGGTCATCCAGACCGAAGGCGTTCTCGTCGAGGGCGACCTGCGCCGTGAGCGTCAGGCCCAGATGAAGCGCCTCACCTCGATCAACTGCTATCGTGGCATCCGCCACAAGCGTGGCCTGCCCGTCCGCGGTCAGCGCACCCGCACCAACGCCCGTACCCGCAAGGGCAAGAAGAAGACCGTGGGCGTTAAGAAGTAATCCTATCAATCATTGATTCATGTCTGACCAAGAAACCAATCAGGAAACCGAAGCCGAAGTGAAGGCTGCCGCAGCGGCCCCCGCGCCGGAGGCTGTTGCCGAGGCTCCGAAAAAGGAAGCCAAGCGCGACATTTTCGCCGAGATCGGCGGAGGTGAAGAGGAGATCAAAATTCACAAGGCGAAGGGCTCGAAGAATGTCTCCCGCGGAGTGGTCCATGTGACCGCTACCTTCAACAACACCTTGGTCAGCGTGACCGATGTGAATGGCAATGCGATCGGTTGGTCGACTGCCGGCAAGATGGGCTTCAAGGGCTCACGCAAGAGCACTGCTTATGCCGCGCAGGTGGTGTCGCAAGACGCCTGCCGCCAGGCGATGGGCCACGGCCTCAAGGAAGTCGATGTCCGCGTTAAGGGTCCAGGTTCCGGTCGTGAGTCCGCGGTTCGCGCGGTGCAAGGCCTTGGCTTGGAAATCCTTTCCATCCGCGATGTGACTCCGATTCCGCACAACGGCTGCCGTCCGAAGAAGGCCCGCCGCGTTTAATATCCAACTTACTTATTTCACAACATGGCTCGTTACACAGGTCCCCGTACCAAGATCAGCCGCCGGTTTGGCGTCGCACTCTTTGGCTCTTCCAAGGCGCTTGAGCGTCGCAACTTTCCGCCCGGTCAGCACGGTGTGCGCGCTGGTCGCAAGAAGAAGAGCGAATACTCCGTCGCACTTGGCGAAAAACAAAAGCTCCGCTTCCAATACGGTGTGCTCGAGAAGCAGTTCCGCGGCTACTACGAAGAAGCCGCAAGGCGTCGTGGTGTGACCGGTGTGATCCTTCTCCAGTTGCTTGAAACCCGTCTGGACAATGTTTGCTACCGTGCCGGTTTCGGCAACTCGCGCCAGGCAGCCCGCCAAATCGTCAACCACGGCCACATCCTCGTGAACGGTCGATGCGTCGACATTGCGAGCTATCAAGTCAAGCCGGGCGATGTCATCAAGGTTGGCGCCAAGCCTTCCTCGCAGCAGCTCGTGCTTCGCATGACCGACCTGACCCAATCGATGCCTTCGAGCGATTGGCTCAATGTCGACAAGGACAAGCTGGAGGTCACCGTTTCGCGAGTGCCTGAGCGTTCCGACATCGATCCGGTCGTCAACGAGCAGCTCATCGTCGAGCTTTACTCGCGCTGATTTTTATCGGTCATCAATTTCTCCAAAAGCCCGGGAATTTCCCGGGCTTTTGTGTTTTCGGAGGAACCACGAAAGACACGAAAATTCACGAAAAAAATCATTTTAGCGATTTGCTGAGCAGGTGCCGGCTTTGATGGTGAACTGTTGAATTGCGCCGAGGCTTTGGGTGGATTTGAGCCAATCGAGGTGGGTGGTGGTGATCCACTTTTGTGCGTTTGAAGGCATGTGGGCGATGAGCGCGTTGCGGCGGACGGGGTCGAGTTCGCCAAAGATGTCGT
>JBIKIK010000057.1:0-8333 GCA_044361655.1 Luteolibacter sp.
GGCGGCGGCGTTCCTGGGTGCGCAGTTGGCGCTTGATAATTTCGCGCAAGAGCTCGGTTTCGGCCGGGTCTGCATTTGATTCGCCCTTTGCGAGGGCGGCTTCCTCGGACTTCAGGCGCACTTCAAGTTCTGCCACGCGCCTGTCCTGCTCGCGTTTTTCTTGTTGGAGGTTGTTGATTTGCGTCTTTGCGATGGCGAGGTCACGGAGGGCGTCGGTGTAGGCGTCCTTGTCGGCATTGTTTTCGCGGCTGAGGCTTTCCACCTTCTCGTTCGCTTCGCGAAGGTTTTTGGCGAGCGACATGTTTTGTTCGATCAGGTCCTGGATACGGCCGGATTCGTTAAGCTTCAGCAGGGCGGACATCTGGTCGCGCTCTTGGGTGAGCGTGTCATGTTCGCTGCGAAGTTGGGAAAATGCCAGACGGCTTTCCTCGAGCTCCTTTGAAAGTCCGGCGATGCGTTCGTTGGCTTTGGTGAGTTCCGAATTTTTTTGTCCGAGTTCTTTTTCGAGCAGGTCGAGTTGTTTGCGTTGTCCGGCGACCACCGAGTTGGCGACTTCGCGTTCGGCTTTGAGATCGCGGTCGAGGTCGCTGCGTTTTTGTTGCAGTGCCTTCATATCGGCTTCGAGTGTGGCGATTCGGCCAAGAGCTTCCGTGTGGCTTCCGCGGGATTGGGTGAGGGCCATGGACATTGCCTGGCGTTCCTGTTCGAGTGATTCGATGCGTTGATTGAGGGATTTCACTTCGCTTTCCACCGGAGCGGCGGCGAGTTTCGCGCGCATGGATTGCAGGTTCGCCTCGGCGTTGCGGAGCTCGGCCTTGAGCGCGTCGTTTTGACGACGCATGTCATCGGCGCGTGATTTTTCGCGTGAGGCTTGTTCGGGAGTTTGTGATGCGAGTTCGCGCAGCCGGCGGACCTCTGCTTCGGCGGCGGCGAGGCGCTGGGTGGTGGCGGGATCGTCCTTGATGATGCGCGACTGGGGTTTGGATGATTTCGCCAGTTCCTCGGCCAGTCTACCGCGCAGCGTCTGAAGGGTTTCCTCCGCGTCATTGAGCTCCGCCTTGAGCGCGTCGTTTTGGCGGCGCATCTCATCCACTTGCTGGCTGTTGCGGGATGATTCCTGTTCTTTGCGTTTTGAGAGTTCGCGGAGGCGTTTGACCTCCGCTTCCGCTTCGCTGATTTCGCGCGCGTTGGCGGGGTCCACCTTGATTGCCGGTGCTTCGACAGGTTTTCTTCCAACTGCGTCCGGCGACTTCACTGCTTGTTTGATTCCACCTTCAAGTTCGGCGACTGCGTTGCGGTTACGGTCGAGTTGGTCTTGAGCTTTTTGACTGACGCGTGAGATCGCCTCGCCGGTTTTTTCGCTGCGGGTTCCGATCATTTCCGGTTTCCATTCCGGGTAGTACTTGCGAATGGTGCCGAAGAGTTGTTGGGCCCGATTGAGTTTTTCCATGGCTCCGGCGAAGTCGCCGCGCGACTCGAGTTCTTCGGACGAGCGAATCGAGAGGTAGGCTTGGAAATAAGCGTCCGACGGATCGAATTGCGCGGACTCGCCCACGGCTGGGGCTTGGCTTTGCGCCGTCGTTTCGCCGGCGATGGCGAGCAGGGCAAAGCAGCCGATGGCATGAGCCAAAGGGAAGGTGAAAATCCGAGCCAGCATTTAACCAAAGCCTAGTGGGGTGACTCTGGCGCGGCAAGCGGGATTCGCTTGAGAGCGGGCGGCTGGGCCTCAAGGCGCTACGCTCACCGGCACCAGCAGATCGGCGCCTTTCACGACGACCGTGCTTGGCTGGAGGTCGAGTCCATTGAGCGAGTTGAGCCGGTCGGTCTCGGTGCCGTATTGGGCGGCGAGTTCGCCATAGGTCATCTCGCGATCGGTGGCAATGGTGCGCGCGGTGCGTTGAGTCAAATTCGGATGGGCGTCGCTGCTTTCATCCGTGGCATCCGAAGTACTGGTTGGCGGGCTTTGCTCTTTGTCCGATTTGATCTCGGTGCTTGTTGCCGTCCCGTTCGTTTCTTCCGGCATGTTTTGCACCGAAGTTTTGCTAGTGGCGGGCAAAAGAATTTTTTGACCCAGGCGCAGGGCGGTGGGTTTCACAGTCGGATTGGCGGTGATCAGCGAGTCGATCGAAACTTCGTGTTGCTTGGCGATTTTGGCGAATGTTTCGCCGGCCTTGATCGTGTGTGTGGGACCGTCGATGGGCGCTGGAGCGTCGACCGTTTGATTCGGGGTGGTGTTTGGCTCTGGAGCGTTGGGCAGCTTCAGTTGCTGGCCGAGTTGGAGGATAGCGTCGAGTTGCAGGCCATTGGCGGCGGCCAGTTCGGCGATCGTGCAGCCGTTGGCGCGGGCGATTTTGTCGAAGCTGTCGCCGGGGCGGACCGTGTGGATGGCGGCTGCCGCCGTGGCTTGATCTTCCTGCTGAGGCCCTGTGAGCGCAAGCGCCATGGGTGGGCAGCAAAGCACCATCAACAAACTTGCAATGATTCGGATGGGTTTCATGACACACTCAAAAGTTCAAAAAGTTCGTTTCATGTCAACTTAATTTCAATATTTACGAAATAAATGCGCTAAAATCCCCATTTTTCTTAGGATTTTCGCGGAAAATTAGGCTTTCAGCGCCCCTTGACGGCAGGGTTTTCGGGCATTGCCGACCCCGAAAAGCAAAAGGGCACCCCTCTTGAGAAGGGTGCCCTTGCGGGAATTTTTATGATCTTGTGAGTCGCGACAAACGGGCGCGCGATGGATCAGGCGCGGCCGAGGTAGGAATTGTCCTCGGTCTTCACATTGATTTTCTCGCCGACATTGATGAAGAGCGGGACCTGGACGACCAGGCCAGTTTCCATGGTGGCCGGTTTGTAAACATTGTTGGCCGAGTCGCCTTTCACGCCTTCGGAGGATTCCGTGACGGTCATGGTCATGGTGAGCGGGAGGTCGACCGAGACCACGCTGCCGTCGGCGATGAGGAGAGTGTAGAGTTGGCCCTCGATGAGGTAATTCTTCACTCCTTCGATGAGGTCATCATAGACCACGGCGTCTTCGTAGGTGTTGGGGTCGAGGAAATGGTAGCCGCTGCTGTCCTTGTAGGAATACTCGTGCGGGGTGCGCTCGAGCACGACGCCTTCGAGTGAGTCGTTGGAGGTGAGGCGGAGGTTGAAGATCTTTTTGGTTGCGACGCTGCGGATCGACATTTGGACATAGGACGCCATGCGTGGGGGCGTCTTGAGTTCGTGGTCGACGACGAGGCAGATTTCGTTGTTGTGGCGGACGGCGTGTCCTTTGCGAAGATTGATGACGGGTGTGCTGGCCATGGGGTGTGGGGTGTAGGGCTGGGGAAGCTAGGGGGTGAGGGACGGGTGCGCAAGTGGTTTCAGCGAGCCTGGGCGGCGACCCAGTTGGCGAGTTTTTGGTCATCATCTCCGGCGGCCCAGACCTGGCGGAGGAAATCGGCCGGGTGAATATCGCCGTTGTTTTTAAGGAAATTGAGGTCACCGCCGCAGCTGTACATCAGGTCCGGGTCGAGCTCGCCGCGGAGTTTGGCGCGGGCTTTGGTGAGGATGCGCGGGAGGTAGGCGATGTCGTTGAGCGTGTCGCCGAAGGTGGGCAGCTCGTCACGGGTGAGGGTTTTGTCGCTTTTTTGGCGTTTCTGGATGGTGTGGAAATAATCGCGTCGGACGGCGGCGATGAGCAGGGCCGTGGAGGGCGCGGGATTTTGTTTGTCGCAGAAGTCCTCGACGAAGTCGAAAAACTCGCGGGTCTTGTAACCGATTTCTTCGAGCAGTTGGAGGTCCGCGCCGGCGAACCATGTTTGGTAATCGCGCTCGCCATTTTCGTAGCGCGCGGCGCAGGTGTCGAAGAGGTAAAGAAATTGTTCGTTCCAAGTCATGGCGCTCGATAAACGCGAAACTAGCTTTTGGCAAGTGGGCGGGCATTCGGATTTCGGATTGCGCGCGAGGGCATGGCTGGCGAGCATGGCGGCGGATGGCATTTTCGTCGGATCGCGCATTTGAACTCATTTCCTCCGCGCATGAGCGGGGGCGCTTGGCGCATGCGTTCATGATCAGCGGCGCGCAGGGTTCGGGCAAAGAGCAGCTTGCGGCAAAGATCGTGCGCATGCTCAACGGGTCGGGTGAGTCCGGAGGGATGGATTTGTTTGGTGAACCAGTGGTTGAGGAAGTGCCGCCATTGGATGAGTTGGAAAACAGCTGGGTGCGGATTCTGCGTCCGCGGATGAAGTCGCGGCGCATCGGCATTGATGAAATTCGCAATTTGGAAGAGACCCTGCATTTGGCGGCGCCTGCCGGGACTTACAAGGTGGGTGTCATTGTCGATGCCGACCGCATGTCGGATCAGGCCTCGAATGCCTTTCTTAAGACGCTCGAAGAGCCTGCGCGCAACACCTTGCTGTTGCTGCTGACGCATAATCCGCAGCGCTTGTTGCCGACAATTTTATCGCGTTGTGTGCGGATGCAGCTGACGGGTGGAAGGGCGATGTTGGAGGATGGAGGAGCGGAGTTGGTGGCAGCGTTGAACCGTGCCGCGTCGAAAGGTTTTGGTACGCCGGTTGCGGCCTTGCAGATGAAGTCGGCCTTCGTTGGCTTTTTGGAAGAGCGGCGCGAGCAGGCTGAGGATGCCGCTAAGGCGGCTGAGAAAGAAGAGATCGCGGCGTATCGTGACGGCACGGATGGGGCTTGGCTCAAAGAGCGGGCGGATCACCACAAGGCATCGGTCGAGGTCGAGTATCAGCATGTGAGAAGCCGGCTCTTCGATGTTTTGATGGCATGGATGGCGGATCTTTTGAGATTGCGGACTGGTTCGGGCGGATTGGATTTCCCGGCATCGGCCGAGGCCTTGCGTGCGGTGGCGCAAAAGGAAAGCGAGACGCGGCTGTTGAGGCGCATGGAGGCGCTGGACGAATTGAGGCGCACCTTGGAGACCAATGCCTCCGAGTCGCTGGCGATGGAGGTCGGTTTTCTCAAGGCCTTCGGTTGAGGGGCTTGAGAAATTTTCCGATCGATCAGGCCGACTTGTCGTTTGCCTTCGGCTTGCGGAACTCCGGCGCTTTCGGCGATGAATCGGGCAGAACTTTTTCGATCATGTCGTTGGGGATCCATCCGCGGGTTTTCGTGGCGAAGCCGACATACGACCAACGGCCTGATTGGTGAAGGATCGTGCAGAGCGAGCCGGGTGGGGCGTCGATCACTTCGGGCGAAGTGCGGGATGCCTCGCTGTGGAGCGTGGCGTTTTCGTGGATGATCACGGCTTGCAGTTTGTCTTTGGCGAATTCGCCGTCCTTCGGATAAGCGCGCCATGCGAATGTGGCGCAGAAGGCGAGTATCGGTCCGATGATCAGGCCGACGTTGGCAAAGTAGCGAGCGGACGAGTTGCGTTTGGTGGCGGCGATGGTGAGCAGTGAGAGGGTGAAAATCCAGAAGCCCGACCACAGCAGGTTTTTCCATGTGTCGATTGAAATGCGCGTGAGGGTCGTTTGAAAGGCGGGGCGGTTGATGGTGATTGAGCCGTATTTTCGTTCGATGAAGCGCAGGTTTTGGCGGGCCTCGGCGTGTTGTGGATCAAGGTTGAGTGCGCGGCGATAATAGAGGGCGGCGTTGCCCGGTGAGTTGCCGCGATAGCATGCGTTGCCGATGTTGTAGAGGGTGTCGGGCGTGAGTGATTCGTAGGGGGCGGATTCGAGCCAAATTTTTGCTGCTTCGGAATAGCGGGCTGTGTCGTAGGCGGTTTTGGCGTTGTTGGCGATTTCTACTGCATCTGCATGAGGTGTCGTGCCGAGCATCGCGAGTGCGATCCATGCGAGTGCCGCTTTGCGAAGGGTTTTGAGAATCGATTCGCGGTGCGCGCGATCGATGGGAGTGGTGGAGGGTTTGGGCCTGAAGCATTCCGCGTCGCGTTCGGCGAGGATTGCTTGGAGTTCGGGTGTGTGTTGGCTGCCGAGTTGGCGTTCGATGAAATGTCCTGCCGCGAGCAGGAAGGAATTCCGGTCGTCGGCTTTCATGCGTTCGAGTTCTTTGAGTTCCTTGTGGCGTTGTTTTTTTGCCGGATCGTGCGGATGGGGTAATCGCAGGCGCATGGCGACGGCCTTGATGACGAGGGTCGCGGCGATGAATCCGGCGATCGCGTGGAGCAGCCAATGTGGAAATGGTTTGCCTGACTCTTGAGCTGTGTTGGGGGAATCGATAATGCCGAGGATATCGGTCATGCGTTCGACTGGTGTATTGGCCGCAGGTGGTGGTGTCCCCGGTGCGGCGGCCTGGGTGTTTTGTGGCGCCGGTTTCATTTGCAGCGGTGTGGGCGCGGTGGTGACCGTTTCGTAGCTTTGTTTTTTCGGGTCAAAGTAAACGAGTTTGAATCCTGGCAGTGCGGATTTCAATTCGAGTGGTCGCATGAATTGCTGGAAGACCGTTTGGCCTGAGAGTTCGCGGCGTTCTTCGCCGCGCTGGGCGGGTGAGGCATCGTAAACTTTCCATCCGTCCGGATCGATCGGTATTGGCGGGCGGACCGTATCGAGGTTGCCGCTGCCGCTGACGATGATTTCGACCGGGATCGGATCGCCTTCGGTGACTTCGGTTTGGCTGACCGTGGCTGAGATGTTGAAATTTCCTACCGCATTTTCAAATCCCTCCGGTGCATTGACTGGCAGCGGGCGTGCGTTGAGTCGCAGCTCGGGGACTGAGACATTGGTTTCCAGCGTGACCCGGCGCGGGTAGCCATCAAGGACCATTTGCGTGGTGACGAGGCGGATGCTTGCGGGGCCGATGCCGATCGAGTTGCTGCGGGTGGCGGTGAGTGTGCTCGGGTAGGCCACCGAGACGCAGGGGACACCGAGCAGGTTCACATTGCCGCGCATTTGTGATGGTTGGAAACGCCAGCAGGTGAGTCCGTCGCGAGTGAAGTCGGGGATGCCCCAGTCTTCGACAAACAGGTCGCGTGGCACGAAGAGTTTGATTTCTATGGGGATGGTTTCGCCGTCGTAAGGTTGATTGTTCATCACCTTGAAAGCGCTGGCGTAGCGCACGCTGCGTCCGCCGATCATGGCTTCTGACCATTTCAATTCGTCGGGATTGAAGACGGAAAATTCGAGTGGTTCTGTTTTTGATCGGATGCCGCCGGCATTCACCTCGATCGATGGAATGGTGAAGTTGCCGATCTCGTAGGAAGTGACTAAGAATTCGAAAACATATTCGAGTTTTCGGCCGGGGAGGAGCCGGGTTTGTGTACCGCGGTTGGTGCTGGCGATTTGCACGCCTGGGATGTTCGAGATTTGTGGGACTGAGCTGGGGGCTCCGTCCGAGACGCAAACTTCCAACAATGCTTTTTCGCCGCGGGTGAGGAATCTCGATGACAGTCGGCTGATTGCTTCGGCCATGGCGATCGGTGTGGCGGCGAGCGTGGTGATGATCGCGGCAGTGATGATCGTGAAGTGTTGAATCGCTCTCATGGTGTTACCAGTCTTTGGCGGGTGGATTGAATTCTACTTGTCCCGGCGTGAGCGGGCCTTTTTCGAGGTCGGCGCTGTCTTTGAGGATGCGGCGTGCGCGTTTTTCGGGTGTCTCGTTTGGATCTTCGGGTTTCTCGCCCTTGTTCCTGTCCTTGCCGGGATCGTCCTTTGGCTTCGGTTCTTTGCCGTTCGAGCCGTCCTTCTTTTCGCGTTTTTCGTCGCCTTTGTCGCCGGGTGATTTCGAGTCTTTGTTTTGTTGGTCGCCGTCCTGCTTTTCGTCCGGATCGCCATTGCCTTCCTCCGGTTGTGATTCGCCTTCGCCACCGGGTTGCGGCATTGGCATGTTTTGCTCGGTCTTTTCTTTTTCCTCTTCGAGCAATTCGCGAAGGCGCTCGAGATAAGTGATCGTCATCTGCCTGTTGTTTGTCGCGGCGCTGTTGGCGGGCATCTTGGAAATGGCCGAATCGTAATGGCGCACGGCATCCGTCCAGTTGGTGATCAGCGCTTCGATTTTTTCCACTTCACCGTCCTCTTTCGCATCGGCGAGGTTTTTCAAGCGAGTGCGGACGAGTTGGTCGAACTGCGCTATGTCGGGCGATGATTTCGGATCTTGTGGGTAAGCCGACCCCGCGAGCTCAACCCAGCCGAGTTGGATGAGCGTGTTGGCCATGCCAAGGTGGGCTTCGGCGAGGACATCGGGATTGTTGGCGTCGAGTGATTTGCTGAATGCCGAGCGTGCGGATTTGAAGGAGCCGCCGCGCAGGGAGGCGATGCCTTCGCCGAGATGGTATCGCGAGCGGAGATTCGATGATCCGGTTTCCTTAGCGAGCTTGCGGTAAGTTTGTGAAGCGGCGGTGAAATTTTTTTCCGAAAGGAATCGTG
>JBIKIK010000058.1:0-8295 GCA_044361655.1 Luteolibacter sp.
AGCCCCAGAGTCACACTGCCAAACGCACCGAAGCGCGCAATGATTTGTAACACCTCGAGCAGGTCCTCGCGCGAGCGTTTCTCGGGATCGGCAAGGTCAAAGAAAAACACGCGACCCTCACGCGCGGGCAAGGCCGGCAGCACTTCATTGACGAGCGATTCAAGGATCGCGGTCATGTTCGGGATCATCGTCCAATTCACCAATGCGACGAGGTCCGAAGTCGCAAGGGTCTTGCGAAAATTTTCCGCGCCCATCACCGCATCGATGGTCTCAAGCGTGATCGTGTCGAGGCTGCTCAGCTGGCCGAGCATGAGCTTGCCATCCTTGAACTCGGCCGCCGTCGTGGTGGCTGGCTCGCACAGCGAAACAATCTCGGCCTTGCTGGCGAAGTCGTGAAACACCGCATGCAGCGATGGCCGCCCCAAAGCGCCGACATAGGTCAGCCGCGTGCCGGCTGCAATCAACGCGTACGCCATGATCGGACCATTGCCGCCAAGTTTTTCCATCAGCGGATAAAACTCGATGTTGGTGCTCTTGCCCGCCGCGCCCGCAATGCGTTGCGCAAATTCAGTGATGGTCTCGATCGGCGTGAAGGCCTCACCTTGACCGGTCCGCTGCGCCACCGGCTTGACGATCGTGTCGACGAATCCATCGAGACCGACCAGGGCCGATTTGGGGGCATTCTTGACGCGGGCTTCGCGCAGGGCGGTGAGGGTGCGTGTCTTGAAGTTCATGCGGGTGCTGGGAAATGTCGCGACGGCGACTCTGGTTTCCGATTTTCCTATGGTCAAGGTCGCATGAAACGCTGCCGACCTCCACGAAAGGCCCACGAACTTCCGCGATCGGCGGTATTGACTCGTCCACGGCCGCTGTGCTAGAAAGCGCACCGATGAAACAACTGACCAAACTGGCATTGGCTTCCGGCGTGGCCGCCATCGGGCTTGTAGCGTGCAACACCGCCAACGGGCCAACCGATTTCGGCATGGCCGATCCGCTTCGCGCGCCGGGCGCCAACGCGAGCACCACTTCGACCGATACCGAAGGTTTCAGCGCAGGCCAGTTCGTGCGAGCCACCGTCGACAACACGGCATTTTACCTCAAGCGCCCCAAAGGCGATGTCGATGCCGACAAGCTCCTGCGCCGCGGCACCTCGATGAAGGTCATTTCCACCAGCGGAAATTACCTCAAGGTCGAGCTCGACAGCGGCGAAGTCGGCTTTGTGCCACCCGTCATGGTCGAAGACACCGCTGGCGCGAACAGCTCTGCCGGAACACTTCCAAGCAACCCCAACGAAATCCAACTTTACCCACCCCTGCCAGGTTCGACCCAACCACTCCCGCCCGTCGCACCAGGAGAACAACCACCCGCCGGCGCAATTCCAACGGTCATCGATCCCGACGCACCTTCACCCGCCAGCGCGCCACCAATTTCCGCCCCGGATCAAACCCCACCGAATCCAGCGCCTCCAACCACACAGGACGCCAACGCCGCAACCTCCGCGCCCGCGGCACCCGCGACCACCACCGCAAATTCCAAAGAGCTCGAGGAAATGAAGAAAAAAGCCGAGGAGCTCGCACCAAAAGAAGGCGAAGCACCGCCCGCGCAATGATCCACGCAAGGCCGACAGGCCATGCCACTCACGCGCGATACCGCTCGTAGGCTTCGACGATGCGCCCGACCACCGCGTGACGGATGATGTCGGCCTGCGAAAATCGCTGAAAGGCAATTCCCTCAACACCCTGCAGCGCATGCTCGGCCTCTGCGAGCCCCGAGCGCACGCCCGGCTTGAGATCCACCTGCGAGCTGTCGCCGGTGATGACCATTTTCGAATCCTCGCCCAAACGCGTCAACGCCATGAACATCTGCTCGCGCGTGGTGTTCTGCGCCTCATCGAGAATGACAAACGAACGCGAAAGCGTCCGCCCGCGCATGAAGGCCAAAGGCGCAATTTCAATGGTTCCCTCTTCAAGATATCGCTGACCTTCATCCGGATCGAGCATGTCGTGAATCGCGTCGTAAAGCGGCCGCAGGTAAGGCGCGACCTTTTCACGCAAATCGCCCGGTAAGAAACCCAAGGCTTCACCAGCTTCAACCGCGGGACGCGTCAACACGATCCGCTGCATGACCCGCCGCTTGAGCAGCGTGAGCGCCATCGCCATCGCAAGGTAAGTCTTGCCCGTGCCCGCCGGGCCCAAGCCAAAAACCACATCGTGACTCTCGATCGCACGGATGTACTCCAACTGCGACGGAGTCTTCGGCATCACCGGCTTGCGACCACGCGAACCCACGAGCTTGACCTCGGCAAGTTGGTTGACCCCTACCACGCCAGAGCGCGACGCCACATCGACCGCGAGTTGGAAATCACGCGCATCGATACGCCCACCTTTTCGCAAGGCCTGCTCAAGATCCGCAAACGCCGCGCGCGCCGAATCCAACGCGCTTGGCTCACCCGCGAGCACCAGCCAGCCCTCGCGTGTCACTGCCTTCACACCCAGTACCGACTCGAGATAGCCAAGGTTTTTCGGGTCGTTGGCAAAAAGCGCGTGCAGGAATTGCGGCGTGTCGAATTCCAGTTTGATCTCCGAAAGGGGGCTCTCACTCATGGACGGTGTCGACATCCTCGCCGAGGAAACGGGGTGAGGTCAAATGACATCGACCGGAGGATGCGCCTTGAATTTCTTTTTTCCGTCGCTTGAATCATCGCCATGAGATGCTTGACCGGCCTTCTGGTGATCCTGTGCCTGACCGGCTGCAGCACCCGCAGTTCACTCGAGGTGGATTCATTCTTCATGCGCGATTTCTCCACCCCAGAAACCGACGAGCCGATGGTGCGCATGGAAAAACTGCGTCGCCTGCACGGAGCCCTCACTGCCGCTGAGCGCAATGACCGTCTTGGGCATTATTACACCATGCACTGGAGCGATCCTGCCGGAGCGGGCAAGGGCGAGATCGAAATTCTTTTCGAATACCAACAAGGCTCCACCGCCAGCCAAGTAAAACGCCAGTGGCAGCGCTTCGCATCGTCCGACCGCAGGGGCAAGGCAGAGTTCCGCGTCACCGGCGATCAATTCCTCAAAGGCGGACGCGTCCTCGCATGGAAGGCCACCCTCAAACGCGGCGGCCGCGAAATCGAAAGCCACCACTCGTACCTCTGGGAGTGAGCCGCGAAGGCTCAAACATCCGAGCCGATCACGATGCCATCGGCACCACCTCGCGCCCGACCTTTACCCCCAAGGTCCTTTCCGCCAGTTCAAGGTCGTGCTCTGACTGCAAGCCCATCCAGAACGCGGCCGAAGTGCCAAAAAATTTTGCCAAGCGCAAGGCCGTCTCGGCACTCAGTCCACGCCTGCACTTGGTGATCTCGGTAAGACGCGATGCAGGAATGCCCGTCGAGCGGGACACGAACGCAAGACTTAAGCCCATCGGCTTGATGAATTCCTCCAAGAGAATTTCACCCGGGTGAATCAGTGGCAAGTATTTGGATGCGCTCATGATCTTAGTGGTAGTCGATAATCTTCACTTCGTGCTTCAAGCCATCTTCCCATCTGAAAATGACCCTCCATTGCTGGTTGATCCGAATGCTCCAAAATCCTGCCAGCTTCCCCTTCAATTGCTCAAGTCGGTTGCCTGGAGGAATCTGAAGATCTTCAACGATTCGCGCTTGGTTGAGCATCCGCAACTTGCGTCTGGCCCGCTCTTGGATTTCTCCGGGCAAGCCTCGTACTCGCAAACCACGATAGATGCTTTCAGTCGCCGAATCGCCGAAACTTTCGATCACCAAAAGCAAAATACGCCTACAAGGAATTTCGTCAAGCGTAATTACGCGTCGCGTAATTTTTTGCGAAATGCCTCAAGCCCCCTGATAAGCTTCGATCGCTTCGGCAAGATTTGCCTCAAGCTCTTCGAGGGATTCGCCTTGGGTAAAACATCCAGGAAGAGCCAGGACTTCAGCCCAGAATCCGCCCTCTTCCGCCTCATGGATAATTGCCTTAAGTTTCATGTTGCCACCATGCCAGCACTGGAAGCGGTCCGCAATCTGAAATTTGCCACCACCAGTGAGTGAGCCACCCAAGCTGGAGCTCAAACCGTGGCGCGAGCTTGCCCGCCCGCCACCTCAATCGCTTCGTGAAATTTCGTGCTTTTCGTGGTTCGGATTTGTCGATCCCACGCGATTTTCAAGATGCATGATTGACCTTTGGCGCGTGCGATTTTAGCTTCATGCGTCGGGTGCATGAATCATGCTCCCACGCTCTTGTGCCTACCGATCATCCCATTATCGTTGGAGTCTTTGATGGTTTCAGTTGGATCCGTTGCGAAGGGAAAGGCTCCTTTCGCAACAGCCCGCTGATGAAGGCGTATGCCGAAGAGCGAATCGGTGCCGGCGAGAAACATCTAGTCGTCGATCTCGACGCGTGCACAGGCATGGACTCGACCTTCATGGGCACCCTGGCCGGCATGGCTTCAAAACTTTCTGCGGTCGATGGCGGCGGACTTCAAATCGCCAGCGCCGACGAACGCAACCGCCGCTCGCTCGAAGACCTTGGCTTGGATTTCCTCATGGAAATCGATCCGCCGGCCGCCATCTGGCAGAGCAAGCTCAGCACAATCCGCAACGAGCTGAAACCGATCGGCGCCACCGCCGCTGCCAACCCGCGCGGGAGCGGGCTCCATGTGCTGGAAGCCCATCGCAAGTTGTCTGCCCTCAACGAGAAAAACGAACAGGCTTTTTCCGCCGTAGTCTCGATGCTGGAAAAGGAAACTGGCAATAATGCCAAGACGCCGGAGGCAGGCCGACAGACGCAATCCTAACCATCAGCCAATCGGACTACATGAACATCCCCGGGCTGCAGCACTCTCCACTGGTCGCGCTCGCGGCGTTCATGCTTGCCGTGCTGATCCTTGTCTTCGCGCTCCACAACCAACGCCGACGCAACCGACTCATCCGCAAAAAATTCAACGAGCTCGAAGGCGAGGAACAGCGGATGTTTTCCTTCCTGCGCGAACTTGGCCTCGCGATTGAAAACGAGCCGTCCTCTTCGGTGCTCTCAAGAATCATCGTCGACGGCATCGACAAGGTCGTAAACGCACGCGGCGGCGCGATCTATTTCCTCGGTGCCGGCAACGGATTTCTCATTCCGTCCTACATTTCGGAAGACTGCCCACCCCTCATCGGCGTGCCTGTCGAGGTGCTCAAACGCGCCGAACGCGACCCGCGCGCCCTCGAAAGCCACCTGCGCCTCTCGCGCGTCGCCGCCGACGAAGGCATCCTCGGCCACTGCCTCGCCGCCGGCGAAGCGATCAAGGTCGAGGATGTGAAAAGCCATCCGTCATTTCATGACGCGTTCATGAGCTACACCCACAATGTCACCGCGCTGCTCGCGCCGCTGCGCCATGCCGGACGCGACCTTGGCGTGCTCGTCGTCGCCCGCCGCCACGAGGACGGCGCTTTCAACGCCAATGATTTTGCAGTCTTTCGCTCGGCTGCCGAGCAATCTTCATTCGCGATCGGTAACGCGCGCGTTCACCGCGAGGCCCACGAAAAACGCGCGATGGAAAACGAACTTCAAAACGCCCGCGAAGTTCAACGCGTACTCCTCCCTCAGGACAACCCGGTGCTCGCTGGATTTCGCATCAGCGGAACCAACCTGCCCGCTCGCATCATCAGCGGCGACTACTACGATTACCTCAAGCTCGACGAGAAACGCTTCGGCATCGCCATCGCCGATGTCTCAGGCAAAGGCGTCCCGGCAGGATTGCTCATGGCCATGTGCCGCAGCGCCCTGCGCTCGGTCGCCCGCGAAAAATCTTCCCCCGCCTCCACCCTCGCAACCGTCAACCGCCAGCTTTTCCCCGATATTCGCGAGGACATGTTCATCAGCATGGCCTACTGCATCCTCGATGAAACAAACGGCAAAGCCGTCATCGCCCGCGCTGGCCACGACCCCGCCCTCCTCTACCGCCACGAAATAGGCAAAGTCGAACTCCTGCGCTCACCCGGCCTCGCCCTCGGCGTCGACGAAGGCGACGTCTTCGAACGCGTCACCAAGGATCAGGAAATCGAACTTTACCAAGGCGACTGCCTGCTCTTCTACACCGATGGCGTCCGCGAAGCGGTCAACGCCGATGACGAGGAATTCGGGATGGACCGCATGTGCGAATGCTTCCGCAACACCGCCCCCCTCGGCGCCGAAGCAGTCCTCACCCGCATGCAAGAGGAACTCCGCCACTTCACAGGCGAAGGCCCGCAAATGGACGACATCACCCTCGTCGCTATCGAGAAGAAGAAGTGAAAAACTTCACGGCAGGGCGATGCGGCCCCGCAGCGCCGACTCTTACAAAAAACTCACCGCAAAGTGGGTGAGAGTTATGGGTTATTTGTTAGAGGTTATTGGCAAGAAGAAACCGCGTCTTCATGGGACAGCGGGCATAGTGCCCGTTTATGAGCGCCACCAAACTCAACGCATTGAATCCAACTCCACCTGAAGCATCGCAACCTGCTGCTTGAGGACGCCATACTCTTGGCGTTTTTCATTTAATTTCTTTTGTAGCTCAGGGATACGACTGATACCGCCAATCCTCGCACGTCTAAAATTACCATTTCGATCGTAGTACCCTTCAGGGTTGTTTTTTTCATATTCATCCCTTCGGATTTGTTCCTCTAGCGAGTCAATTTCATCTTCAAGCACTTGAATTCTCGCGCTCTTGGTCGCAATGGCCTTTGAGACCTTCAGTCGGTATTCTTTAGCTTGACCTGTTTTCTGAACTTCGGACCTTTCGACTTTGGCTGCCTCTACCTGCGCCAAATGCGCGTTTTGTACGGCATCCTCATCAGCCAAAGCTTTTTCTTTCTCTTTAGGGTCAAACAAGAATTGCCGCTGCATCTCCAAAGACAGCTCCTCAAACGGCACACGCCTCGATCCCGCATCGTGACGAATCGCAATGCCAATTGGCGAAACATCTCTGATCGTAACATTCTCGTACACATCCCCCTTCAAAGTCTCCAACTTGGCAATCACTTGCCCCACGGCTTGTCGGCGCGCCTCTTCTCGCTTTAGACGAATTTCCTCATCATTTGACTCAGCTTTGCGTTTTCCCTCCTCTTTCTCCCATTCTAAACGCTCGCGCTCTAGGCGATCCTTTTCTAAGCGCTCCTTTTCGGCAACCTCCTGTTCCTTGGCCTTGCGCTCCTGCTCCTCTCTTTCTTTTTCGATTCTCTCAAGTTCAATTTGCTCTTCAGCCGACTTCGCTGGAGGAGCATCAACACGAGAGGGCCCCTCCTTGCTCTTTTCATTGCACGCCGTGGCAAAGAATACGGAAACCACGACAAGGGTAAGACCTTTCTTTGCTACTTCAAAGATCGAAAATTTCGAAGCGAATGCATCTTGGGCGTTTGTGTCAAATTTCATAAATTATGGTTTATGACAATGAATCGAATACAGAATGTCAAGGCCCAAACAATTCCAAAAAATTAGTAAATCAGTGCAATCCGTGGTCAAAAATGCCTCTTCCCCATTAACCACTAACAAATAACTTCTAACTCTTTACCCCCAAAATCCTCATTGCCCGCCTGCGGCATCTCGCGTGAGATAAGGTCATGCGCCACAAATCCGTCGACCCCGATTTTTTCACCCGCAACCGCGAGCGGCTGAGGTCATGCCTCAGGCCCGGCAGCATCGTGATCCTGCATTCAAACTATGTCTACCCGACCGACGCGGATGGCACGATGGCCTTTCGCCAGAACAGCGACCTATTTTATCTCATCGGCGTGGATCAGGAAGAAACGATCCTCTTGCTGATGCCCGATGCGGTGAATCCACAGGATCGCGAAATTCTTTTCATCCGCGAAACCAATGAACACATCGCGGTCTGGGAGGGCGAAAAGCTCAGCAAAGATGACGCAAGAAAACTGACCGGTATCGCACGCGTCGAATGGACCAGTGCCTTCGACTCTATTTTCCACCGCCTCATGCCGCAAGCGGACCGCGTCTTACTCGAGACCAACGAACATTCACGCGCCACGCTGCTGGTCGAAACCCGCAACGCGCGCTTCATCAAATCCTGCCAAGCGATTTACCCTCTGCACCGCTACGAGCGGCTCGCGCCGATCATGCACCGTCTGCGTATCATCAAGCATGAGGCGGAAGTTCAAATGATCCGCCGCGCTTGCGAAATCACCGGCGCTGGTTTCAACAGGCTGCTGGGCTTCATCAAACCCGGCGTGGGCGAATGGGAAATCGAAGCAGAGCTTCTGCACGAATTCGTGCGCAGCGGATCACGCGGATTCGCCTACGCGCC
>JBIKIK010000059.1:0-8259 GCA_044361655.1 Luteolibacter sp.
GGGTTTGCGCTCAAGCGTCGAGTACGGGAGCATCGAGTATTCTGCGGTCAACCATCCGCCTTCGACTTTCTGCGCGCGCATCCAGCGCGGCACATCATCCTCAATCGTCGCCGTGCAAATGACGCGCGTGTCGCCAAATGAAACCAGCACCGAGCCGGTCGCGTGTGGGGCAACATTCGGAATGAATGAAATCGGACGAAGTTGATCGGGCTGGCGGCCGTCGGGGCGTGACATGCCGCCAGTGAAGCGCAGCTGATCACTTGCGGCAAGTCTGCATCAGGCCTCGCGGATCGCGCGGATCGCCGCCGCCATGTCGGGCGCGCGGAAGGTTGAGGATCCGGCGACCATCACATTCGCACCCGCCGCGGCGCAAGCTGCCGCGGTGACCGCATCGATGCCGCCATCGACCTCAATGTGAAATGCATGTTTACCCGATGCGCGAAGTTCTGCTACCGCGGAAATTTTTTTCAATACTTCGCTCATGAAAGCCTGACCCCCGAAGCCCGGCACCACGGTCATGCAAAGCAGCAGATCGATCTGATCAAAAAATGGCGCCGCTCTTTCAATCGGCGTGGCTGGATTGAGCGCTAGCCCAGCCTGCAAGCCGGCTTTGCGAATCCGCTGCAAAGTTTCGCTCACATCGTGATCGGCCTCAACATGCACGGTAATGAGATCGGCCCCAGCATCGATGAACCTTTGCAGGTAATGATCCGGCCGCGAAATCATCAGATGCGTGTCGAGAAATATTCCGTTCGCTTCATTCACTGCCTGCACGACTGCAGGCCCGAAGGAGATGTTGTCGACGAAGTGTCCATCCATCACATCGAGGTGCAACCAATCGGCGCCTGCCGTGGCCGCACGCGCAACCTCCTCGCTGATCCGCGAGAAATCCGCGGCAAGCAGCGAGGGGGCGATGATGCGTTGATGGAAATTTGTTTTCGGCACGCAGCCAATACGAACCATCGATTGGCCCGCATGGCACGCAAAAAACTTATATGCCAGACGGTTTTCCCGAAGCGGGCTCAGTTTCTTTGGATTTCGGAATGCGGATCAACAACATGCCTTTCTTGCGCTCGATCTCGATGCGACCGGCATCTACCGGGCCTGGCAGGCTGATCGATTGCGAGTACTGGCTCATGTGGCGCATCATGGTTTTGCCATTTTCCATTTCACGGGCTTTCTCCGCGACGGCTTCGATGATCAGGCTTTGATCTTGCACGCTTACCTTGACCTGATCCGCGCTGCGTTCAGGAAGATAGGCGCGCACGGTATAGCGCTCATCGTCTTCCTGTAAATCGTATGCCGAATCAAAAGAAGATCGATCCAACCAATGCGGGCCGCCAGGACGGCGCGATGTTTCATCCGCTTTTTCATGAAGCATATCGTCCATCTCGCGGCTCATCCGGCGCATGTGCTCGAGCATTCGCACATCCCATGGATCGGTCGAGGCGGGCAGTTCTTTCGTGGGCGGAGCGGCGGCTTCTGGTGTGGGTTTTTTCTCAGACGGAGTTTTTGAAACGCGGATGATCACGAGCCCCGAATCCGGCCGCTTTTCAACCTCCGGCTTCGCACCCGGTGTCACTTCTTCAAGTGTGATGTTCTGCTCATAGGCGCTCAGCGTGCCGCTCGCGGGTGCGGTCACACGCAAGTTCCTGCCATCGGCAATGCCGACCTCGACGAGATTGATGTCGCGTTCGGGCAAGTGCAGTCGCATGACATAGCTGTCGCTTTGCTCACGCAAATCCATCGACGCTTCGGCAAGCGCCGAACCCTTGCGGCCGGGCATTGCATTCCTCATGCCACTCCATGCGCGATGAAAATGCTGCGACATTTTATCCTGCATCTGCTTCGAACGCTCTTTCATGCGCTCAGGCATGGTCGGCTCGTCCTGCGCCGCGCACGGCATCAGCGTCAGCCCAAGGATGGCGGCTGAAAAAATCATGCGAGAAGGCGAGTGTTTGTGACCTTGTTTGTAGTTTTGGTGCTTCATGATAAATCCACGGCGGGAATGTGATCCGACGCGTGACAGGAATTTCCTTCAGCAAAAAATTTCGGCCATTGCTGGAATCGCGCGATGCGTCAGCGTGCTTTTGGCAGTCACCTTTTGCGCAATCCGCGTGCGTTGATCCCGAAGCCGTGCTAGCCTCCGCGCATGATGGACGAAGCACCGATCATTGATCTCCACAGCGACGCCTATTTCATGGGTCAGGCACTGCGTGAGGCGCACAAGGCCCGCGCGGCCGGCGAGGTGCCTGTCGGCGCGGTGGTCACCTACGAGGGACGCATCATTGCCCGTGCATGGAATCAGGTCGAGACGCTCAAGGACGCCACTGCCCATGCCGAGATGCTTGCGCTCACTGCCGCGCAACAAAGCCTCGGCGATTGGCGGCTGGAAAAGTGCGCGCTTTATGTGACCAAAGAGCCATGCCCGATGTGCGCCGGCGCGATCGTCCATTGCCGACCCGAGCGTGTGGTTTTCGGCTGCCCCGATCCGAAGGCTGGCGCGGCTGGCGGTTGGATCAATTTGCTGGATTCCAACCCGCCGCTCAACCACCGCTGCGAAGTGGTGCCCGGCATCATGGGTGGCGAGTGCCTCGACCTTTTGCAGGGATTTTTTCGCGAAGCGAGGGAGCGCAAAAAATCCGCAATCACGCCAATCGACGAGTGAGGCAATGTCCGCTTGTCAAAGTGCGCTATCTTCGGAATCGTCGCGGGCATGAGACTGTTGTCATGGAATGTGAACGGCATCCGCGCGGTGATCGGCAAGGGCTTTGGTGATTTTGTTGCGGCGGAAAATCCCGACATTCTTTGCCTGCAGGAAACCAAAGCACGGCCCGAGCAAGTGCAACTTCCGTTGGAGCTTGCCGGCTATCATGATTTCTGGAATTTCGCGGAAAAACCCGGTTATTCCGGCGTCGCGGTGTTCACGCGCGAAAAACCGCTCGATGTGAAAATCGGCCTCGGCATTGATCACCACGACCGCGAAGGCCGCGTGCTGACACTCGAATATGCGGACTTCATCCTCGTGAATGTTTACACGCCCAACGCGCAGGATGAACTCCGTCGCCTCGATTATCGCCTCGATTGGGACGAGGCATTTCGCGAGCACCTCGTGCGCGAGGCAACACGCAAGCCGGTGATTTTTTGCGGCGACCTGAATGTCGCGCATCATGAAATTGACCTCGCCCGCCCGAATGACAACCGCCGCAGCCCAGGCTTTTCCGATGAGGAACGCCAAAGCTTCGGCAAGCTGCTCGATGCGGGATTCCGCGATACTTTTCGCCATCATCACCCGGAAAAAACCGCAGCCTATTCATGGTGGTCGTACCGTGCCGGCGCGCGCGAACGCAATGTCGGGTGGCGCATCGATTATTTCGGCGTCTCCGATCCGTTCATCGGCAATGTCGCCAGCGCCGACATCCTACCGCATGTGCATGGCTCCGATCACTGCCCGGTCGGCATCACGCTTAGCTGATCCCTGCTCTTGTCGCGTCCCGCTTGAGCCATTAAGCTAATGCGGATGAAAGACAAAGCGACTGGCGCGAAACCCTCCCGGTGGCGGCATGTGGCCTTCACGCTGATGGTTGGCACGATCCGCGTGGTTTTTCTCATCGGCATTCGCCTCGTCTATCGCGTGCGCGCCGTGCACGCAGAACGCGTCCCCGCAAGTGGCGGCGTCTTGCTGCTGCCAAATCATGTGACCTATGCCGACGCGTTTTTTCTCTCCGCCGCATGCCCGCGCCCGGTCCGCTTTGTAATGGACGAGGCCTTCATCGCTAGCCCAGTGATCCGCTGGTTCACCGGCATTTTTGGCACAGTCAACATCCGCCGGGAACAACCGCTCGAAGCAATCCGTGAAGTGATCAAGGCCTTGAAAAAAGGCGATGTGGTCTGCCTCTTTCCCGAAGGTCAGCTCACCCGCACCGGCACACTTTGCACGCTGCAGCGCGGCTTCGAATTGATCGCCAGCAAGGCTGGTCATCCGCTGATTCCGGTGTGGAGCGACGGATCATGGGGCTCGATTTTCTCCTACGAACGCAATCGCTATTTCAAAAAACTCCCGCGTCGCAACGCCGGCGGCATCCGCATCGCATTCGGCGAAACACTTGCGGCAAAGGGCGTCGATGCACGCAGTGTCCGCGATGGCATCATGGCCGCCTCGGCTGATGCGATCGCACAACGCTTTGCCCGCCAAATATTTTCGCAGCGCCGCACATCGATCAATGGCCACCAGATCGGCATGATCAATGCCCTGCAACGCCGTCAGTCGTTTCACATGGTCAAAGGCGACCCGCTCGTGGATGAACTCCCGGGTCTCACGCGCGGCTTCGCCAAATTGTTTCGCGCAAAAGTTTGCATCCGCGATCAATTCGATCCAAGCGATGGCATGCCATGGGTAGGCAGTGATTTTCTGCGCGAAAAAATCCTCAGTGTGCCGACTGCATCGCCGGCATTTGCATTTTATGATTTCGGCACGCAAGCACTCGTGTCGATCGAACGCGATGACTGCGCGCATTATCCCTGTCTTGCGGTCGATGGCATGGTGGTCGCGATGTCGATGCCTGATCCGCCACCGGCCGAAGGCGTCGATCCCCAACACGGTCGCCGCGCAAATTCATGGGGCAAACTTTTGCCCGGATGGAAAATTTCCATCTCGCCATCCGGCGCCCCACGCATACTTGGCCCTGCAACGGATGCCGATGGCCTCGCGCTTCCGCACGGATGTCATCTTGACGATGAAGGATTTCTGATCCATGGCTGAACCCGCTGCGCTTTTTTTCGAGGGACTTACCAAAAACCTTGACATCAGGCCTCCAAAAGGGCTCATTTCCTCCCCCGCGCAACGCGCATGCACCCGTAGCTCAATTGGATAGAGCGTCTGACTACGAATCAGAAGGTTAGGGGTTCGAGTCCCTTCGGGTGTACCACTCTTTGAAGTGGTTTTCCAAAAGTTGCCCCAAGTTTTCAAGAGGGGCGCGGCTGCCTGCCGGTGAATGGCAAGCGACCAAATCGAAACGCGAAGGCGCGGAGAACGCGGAGGGCTTCGCAGAGAGAACCACTGATGACACTGATTGACTGATTGAAGAGAGAGCCTTGTCTTCAGGGCTGATCTTTGTTCATCAAAAATCAGTTCATCAGTTTAATCAGTGGTCAAATCCATCCCACTACAAACTCCGCGCTTGCGACAATTTCCCATTGGCTGCATATTAAATTTATTAAAAACGCGGCTACCTTTACCGCCCGGATCGTGCGCGATGGGAAATGGTTCATCGCATTTTCGCCGGAGTTTCCTGAAGGCAATGGGCAGGGGCTCACAGAAGAAGAGGCGCTGGCCTCGCTACGCGAGTCGATCCTGCTCCTGCTGGAGGACCGCCGTGAGGACGCACGGGCGAGCTTAGGAAATGGTGAGAAACTGATCCCGCTCGCTCTTGCATGAAGCGCCGGGAGCTCAAAAATCTGCCGCGCACTGGAATTTCCAGAGCCTTGAAGAGAAGACTTCGAGTAGAGAACCACTGATGAGATTGATTGACTGATTGAAGAGAGAGCCTTGCCTTCAGGGCTGACCTTTGTTCATCAAAAATCAGTTTATCAATTTAATCAGTGGTCAAATCCATCATCGCCCTCTTGAAAAACTCAGCGCTTTTCTCCGCGCGCTCCGCGGCTCTGCGTTTCGATGAAACAGGCGATATCTCTTCTTCTCTTGCTTCTGGAATCTTGATTCTTGCCTCTTACTCATCCGCCGCTATTTCTTGCTGCGATGTCGCCGGATTCCCAGCAGGACTTTGCACTCGCGTTTCTGAGCATCCTTTTCGAAGGCGCGCCGTTCATTCTTCTCGGTACGCTGATCAGTGGCTTTATCGATGTCTATCTGCCGCCTGGCACGATGGATCGTTTCCTGCCGCGCAACCGCAAGTGGGCGGTGGTGGTGGCAGGTTTGCTGGGCGCGGTCTTTCCGGTTTGCGAATGTGCGGTGGTGCCGGTCATCCGGCGCTTGGTCAGCAAAGGTCTGCCGGTTTCCTGCGCGCTCACTTACATGCTCGCCGCTCCGATCGTGAATCCGATCACCGCGCTGAGCACCTGGAAGGCCTTCCAAGGTCAGGGTGCGGGGATGATGACCTGCTCGCGGTTGCTGCTCGGATTTCTCGTGGCGGTGGCGGTGGGCCTCATCGTCATGCGCTTGCCACTTTCCGCGGTTTTGAAAAAACCGCTCGTCGACTCGCTCGCGAAGAAAAATGCGAAAAATTCTAAAGAGTCAGGTTGTTGCGGTGAGCATTCGCATGACCACACGCATCACGTCGCATCCACTGCAAATGATGGCGATCGCCTGGTGGCGGCCTTTCGTTCGGCGATGAAAGACTTCGTCGATGTCGGCGTTTATTTCGCCATCGGCGTGACCATCACCGCGCTCTTCAACACCGGCATCGCGCCGGGCGCGAATTGGCTCGACGGCCTCGCGGCCAATGAAACCGCCGCACCGGCCGCATTGATGACACTTGCCTTCATCTTGAGCCTCTGCAGCACCTCCGATGCCTTCATCGCCGCGACCTTGGACAAATTCTCATGGGGCGCGAAACTCGCCTTCCTCACCTTCGGCCCGATGATGGATGTGAAACTGCTGTTTCTCTATCAGACCGTCCTGCGCAAACGCTTCATCGTCTTTCTCGCGATCGGGCTCTTTGTGGCGATTGGTGCCATCACGATCTTTTGGCAACACCAGCTTTTCTAGGCCCGATGAATCCCAAACTGTGCCGCATCCTTTGCTCGCTCGCGGTCCTCTCATGGGGCGTGGCCTTGTTGTACTTTCATGCCAGCGGCCGGATCGTGAAGTACCTCGCGCCCGACTTTCGCCTCATCGCATTGGTCGGCGGACTCGGCCTTTCGGTGCTCGCGCTTTTCAACCTGCTCACCGCGGGACAGCAAGCGGGCTGCGGTCATAATCACGGCGATAGCGATGATGCGCATTGCCACGATCACGAAAGCAGCGACATCCACCCGCTGCTCGCATGCGTGTTGATGGTCCTGCCACTCGCGCTCTCAGTCGCATGGACCAAGGACGAGTACTCTGCCGCCGCGCTCTCACGCAAAGGGCTCTACGACGCGCCACAAAACACGAGCGTCTCGTTCCTTTCCGCCGCCATGCCTGCGATCACGCGAGAAGAAATCGAAAAAGGCCACCGCAAGACGGCCGATGGATTTTACGAATTCAATCTCTTGGAACTCTACTTCGCCACCGGCGATCGCGAAATGCAGACGGCGATGGATGGTTTGAAAATTGAGACCGAAGGCCGCCTGATCGAAGAGCGCACGCGCAACGCGAAAGGCTCACGCAAGCGGCTCTACCGCCTGCTCATGTCATGCTGCGCCGCCGATAGTCGGGCAATTCCGATCGTACTGGAATATGGCAGCAACCCCTTGCCCGCCATTGATGAAAACCAATGGGTCAAGGTCGCCGGCACCATGAATTTCCCGATGGAAGAAGGCCTCCTCCAACCCATTCTCACCGTCGACCGCACCGTCGAAGCCGAACCACCCTTCGAAGAAAGCTTCCTGCGGAATCAGTAGGGGGAAGAGTTAGAAGTTATGTGTTAAGAGTTATTGGGGGCAAAGACGAAGCCGCTTCTTCAAAGGGTAGCGCCAGCGTCCCGCTGGCCGTGTCACGCATCTTGCGGGACACCTCTTCAATCGAACGGTAGGGCGACGCGGCCTCGCGGCGCCGTTTCTTATCTGCATTCATTTGAACAACATGTGCCATTAATTAAGAAATGCATACGCCCTTTCAGCCGTGCCTTCGTTTGGTGCCAGACATTCGCACATAAATTTTCCGCCCATGAGCAAAGCTAGAAAATCAACTATCGAGGTCAAAGGGGCCGCTGTGACCGTTTTTTCCAAACAAGCGGATCAGGCCGATGATCTTTTGAGCCAAACTGACATTGCAAAATTCAAAAATGCCGATTATCCCGACGATGTCGTCCGCAACTGGTTGCGCAACCGCAACACAGTGGAATTTCTCGGTGTTTGGGAGCGCCTTAACAATCCGAATTTCAATCCCGTTGAATTCGACGGGATTAGAATACAGGCAGGACTTAACAGTTTCACGCTCACACCCAAACAATGGATCGAAAAAACTTCCGCAACCGGCATCATCTCAAAGGCAGGACGTTATGGTGGTACCTTTGCCCATAAGGATATCGCCTTCGAGTTTGCAACGTGGATCTCCGTCGAGTTCAAGCTATACCTAATCAAGGAATTTCAGCGTCT
>JBIKIK010000060.1:0-8257 GCA_044361655.1 Luteolibacter sp.
TGCTCCAGACCCGCAACGGCAAGCGCACCGCCGCCGCCGCGCTGAAGTTCTCTATGGACATGGTCAAGGAGAAGCTCATCGACTGGAAGACCGCCGTGCTGCGCAACCCGGCCGAGCAGCTCGACCAACTTCTCGCGCCGATCTTCGACGCGGCCGATGTGAAGAAAGCCAAAGCCATCGCCACCGGCCTTCCCGCCGGCCCGGGTGCTGCCTCCGGCAAAATTTACCTCAACGCCGATCGCGCGGCAGCCGCCGAAGCGAAAGGTGAAAAGGTCCTGCTCGTCCGCAACGAAACCAGCCCGGAAGACCTTCGCGGTATGATCGCTGCCGAGGGCATCCTCACCGCCAAGGGCGGTGTCTCGTCGCACGCCGCGCTCGTTGCCCGCCAGATGGGCAAGGTCTGCGTCTGCGGTGCCTCGGCCGTCGAGATCGATTACGAGAAACTCACCGTCACCGCGTCCGGCCAGAAGTTCAAGGAAGGTGACTACCTTTCCATCGACGGCACCTCCGGCACGGTCTACGGCGGACAGCTCAAGACCGCTCCCTCGGAAATCATCACCGGCATCGTCAGCAACGACAAGGCCGCTCGCAAGACCGAGAAGTTCAAGAGCTTCCTCCAACTCATGGAGTGGTGCTCGAAGGTCACCAAGCTCGGCGTCCGCACCAATGCCGACACGCCCGAGCAGACCCGCATCGCGATGGCCTTCGGCGCCACCGGCATCGGCCTCACCCGCACCGAACACATGTTCTTCGAAGGTGACCGCATCGATGCGATGCGCGAGATGATCCTCGCCACCACCGAGAAGGCACGCCGTGCGGCTCTGGCCAAACTCCTGCCTTATCAGCGTGAGGACTTCACCGGCATCTTCAAGACCCTCAAGGGCTTCCCTGCCACCATCCGCCTCCTCGACCCGCCGCTTCACGAGTTCCTGCCCCACACCAAGGAGCAACAACTCGACCTCTCGAAGAAAATCGGCATCAGCGTCGAGAAGATCATCCAACGCGTCGCCGAACTCCACGAGTTCAACCCGATGCTCGGCCACCGCGGCTGCCGCCTCGGCATCGCTTATCCGGAAATCACCGAGATGCAGGCACGCGCCGTCTTCGAAGCCGCCGCCAATGTCGCGAAGAAAAACATCCCGGTGAAACCCGAGGTGATGATCCCGCTCGTCGGCTTCCAAAAGGAATTCGACCTCCAGGCGGAAATCGTCCATCGCGTCGCCAAGGAAGTGATGACCGAGAAAAAGGTGAAGTTCGACTATCAGGTCGGCACCATGATCGAAGTCCCGCGCGGCGCGCTCACCGCCGACGAGATCGCCAAGGGCGCCGAGTTCTTCAGCTTCGGCACCAACGACCTCACCCAGACCGCTCTCGGCATCAGCCGCGACGACATGGGCGCCTTCCTCATGCCCTACACCGAGGCGGAAGTCTTCAAGAAGAACCCCTTCGCCACGCTCGACAGCACCGGCGTTGGCCAACTCATGGAGATCGCCGTCGCCAAAGGCCGCAGCACCCGCCCGAACATCAAGCTCGGCATCTGCGGCGAACACGGTGGTGATCCGGACTCGGTGAAATTCTGCCACAAGCTCGGCCTCAACTACGTGTCTTGCTCGCCCTACCGCGTGCCGGTCGCCCGCCTCGCCGCCGCCCAGGCCGCGATCGAGGACGAGAAGGCTGCTCCTGCGAAGAAGCCCGCCAAGAAGGCCAAGAAGAAATAATTCGTGGCGGCGATCACCGGTCGCCGCTCTTCCTCAACCCAAAGCCGCCTCGGGAAACCGGGGCGGCTTTTTTGTGCGGCCCCTTGCAGTAAATGGCAATTTCGCCTATCGATGTAACCTGATCCCAAACATCGGACGAAAAAATAAACCCCTCACAATCATCCCGACATATTTCTCTAATGAATCCACGCATGAAAACCCGTTTGTCCCGTCAGAGTGCCTTCACCTTGGTGGAACTGTTGGTCGTGATTGCCATCGTCCTGACCCTGGCACTTTTTTCCATCATGGGTGTGAGCCGCTACATGGAACAAGGACGCAAATCGAGGACCTTGAATCAGTTCCGCAATTTTGAAACAGGAATGACGCTCTATGTGGGTGATTACCAGAAGCCACCCATTCCCGATTCCAAGTGGACCTATGGCTGGGACACCATTTACGGAGATCCGGGCGGCAAGTACTCCACCCAATTCGTGGTCTCCACACTCAAAGGCGAACTCGCGGACGATGAAGGGGACATCAGCTATGACGGCGAAACTTTCTCCGCCAGGGCCACCAATCCCCGCAACGAAACCTATGTGGTCTTTCCCTACGCGGCGGACAAAAAGGCCGGAGTGGGAGACGATGGCAAGCTCTACGATCCTTGGGGTGGCGAAATCATGATCGCGATCAATGTCGAGAACTCGATCGATAGCGAACTGGTGGATTTCAACAACGGAAAGAATGACCGCCGAATGCACACATGGGGACTGGCGGAATACACCGAAACCAAGCCCAAAGAGCAGGCCTATGTGCTCTGGTCTTACGGCAAGGACAAAAAGAAGGGCAAAAATTCCCCCAGCGTGGGCAGCGTCGTTTCACTCCAAAACAGCGACGATGTGGTTTCGTGGTGAGTCGGAAGGCGGACCATAAGAAGGCACCTCGTTTCTTCGATTTTTTTGGAGAAATATGGATTGACTACTGTACCATAATAGGTACATATTTCTTGTGGCCAAGCCCGGACCACTGAAAACGATCTTTTATCGGACGGAGGCAGGAAACGAGCCAGTCCGTGAATGGTTGTGCGATCTGCCGCTTGGCGACAGAAAGATCATCGGAGCAGATATCCTTGCAGTTCAGTGGAAATGGCCCGTGGGAAAGCCATTGGTAGACTCCTTGGGCGAAGACTTGTGGGAAGTGCGATCTTCACTTGGCACAAGCATCGCGAGAACTTTCTTCATCGTGGTCGATGAAGAAATCGTTCTCCTTCATGGCATCATTAAAAAATCACGAACAGCACCAAAACATGAGCTAGATCTCGCCCGCAAACGGCAGGCCAACTTCATAAAGCAATAGACATCATGAAAAACAAAACACGCAAAAACATTCACTCTGGCAGCGGCTTCACCGACTTCCTCGATAAAGAAGGAATCCGACCCGAAGTCGAAGTGCTCGCGCTCAAGCGCGTGGTGGCACTCGAGCTGCAGCAGATCCTCGAACAGGAACATGTCACAAAAACTCAACTTGCAGCCCGCATGAAAACCAGCAGGGCTTCACTTGATCGCATCCTCGACCCCACAAATCCTTCCCTCACTGTCAGCAGTCTCGGCAAGGCCGCCGCAGCCCTCGGAAGGAAAGTTGAACTGCGCTTCGTTCCCGGCTGATTTGCCACCTCTTCTTCCCCGCACCAAGGCAGGGACCTTTCTCCGCAACGGTCCGCTTAGCTGCGTCATCATCAGCCAATCATCCAACGGACCTTTGGAGACAAAGGTCTCTGCCTATGAAGAAGCCGCTTCTTTTCTTCCGTCTTCTGTCTCCAAGTCTTTTGTCTTTTCTTGAAACTGACCACTTGAAACTTGAAACTCACCTACTCCACGTTCTGCACTTGCTCGCGGATCTTCTCGAGCTCGGTCTTCGCCTCGACGATCGTTTGCGCGATGCCCGCGTCATTGGCTTTTGAGCCGATGGTGTTGAATTCGCGAAACAATTCCTGACACAGGAAATCCAGCGCGCGGCCCGGTGCTTCCTCGGCTTCGAGGTACTCACGAAACTTTGCGAAATGCGAATCGAGACGCGTCAGTTCCTCGCTCACATCACAGCGGTCGGCAAACAACGCGAGCTCCTTGATCAGGCGCTCGTCGTTGAGATCAACCTCAAGCCCGGCATCGCGCAGGCGCTTGTGCAGAAGCACTCTTTGGCGCGGCAGACGCTGCGGCGCGTCGTCGGTAATCGTTTGGGCAAAGCCCGCCAAGCTTCCAAGCCGCTCGATGAGGTCAGCCATGAGGTGCCCGCCCTCGGCGCTGCGCATCGCGACCAAGCCGCGCAGCGCTTCAGCAAGCGCCGGCCCGATCACCAGCCAGGCTTGCTCGGCATCGACCTCGCTGCCGCCGAGCGTCACGATCCCGGGCTGACGCAGATAATCCGCCGCCTCTGGCCGCACCGGATGCCCGACCGATTTTCCCAACTCCTCGAAGGCATCGTGAAAGGCCTTGGCGAGCACCGCATCGACCCGCGCCTTGGGTGTCGCCGCCTGACCCGGCTCGATGCGGATCGCGACCTGCACCCTGCCGCGTGAGACGAACGCCAGCACTTCTTTGCGGATCCGGCCTTCAAGCTCGGCGATTTCGCGCGGTGCCTGCACCACCACCTCGGCCTGCTTGCGGTTCACCGAGCTGAGCTCGACTTCGGCATGCCACAACTCATTGGTCGCCGAACCCCGCCCGAATCCTGTCATCGATTGCATGCCCACAGTATGGCCCGCCGGATCGGAAATGGGAAGATCGCATCGTCCCGCGCACATATTCTCTCGCGGGGGTTGCCCCGGGGCCGCGGATGCATTAGGGGAATGCCCCTCCGATTCACCCGTTTCCGCCATGCCCTCCATCATCTACACCAAGACCGACGAAGCCCCCGCACTCGCGACCTACTCGCTGCTGCCGATTGTGCAGAGCTTCACCCGCCGCGCAGGCATCAAGGTGGAAACGCGCGACATCTCGCTCGCCGGCCGAATCCTCGCCCAATTTCCCGAAGCCGGTTCGCACCCGGACCACCTCGCCGAACTCGGCGCCCTCACGCTGCAGCCCGATGCCAACATCATCAAACTGCCCAACATCTCGGCGTCGATCCCGCAGCTCAAGGCCGCCATCGCCGAGCTCCAGGCACAAGGGCACGCGATCCCCGATTTCCCTGAAAATCCATCCACCGATGCGGAAAAGCAAACCCGCGCTCGCTACGCGAAAGTGCTCGGCTCTGCCGTGAATCCGGTGCTGCGCGAAGGCAACTCCGATCGCCGCGCACCGAAAGCAGTGAAGGACTACGCGCGCAAACACCCGCACTCGATGGGCGCATGGTCCGCAAACTCGAAGACGCGCGTTGGCACGATGGGCGGCAAAGGCGATTTCTTTTCGAACGAAAAATCCATCACGGTCGCCGCCGCCACCGATGTGAAAATCGAGCTGGTCGCCAAGGACGGCAGCACGCGCACGCTCAAGGAATCCACCCCGCTCAAGGCCGGTGAAATCATCGACGCCACCTTCATCAGCAAGCAGGCGCTCACCAGTTTCCTCGACGCGCAAGTCGCCGCCGCAAAGGCCGATGGCGTGCTGCTCTCGCTGCACATGAAAGCGACGATGATGAAAGTTTCCGACCCGATCATCTTCGGCCATGCGGTGAAGGTGTTTTTCAAGGACCTCATCGCCAAGCACGCCGCCACGCTCGATGAACTCGGTGTCGATTTCAACAATGGCTTCGGCGACCTAGTCGCAAAGATCGCGAAACTTCCCGCTGATCAAAAGGCCGCGATCGAGGCCGACATCCAAGCGGTCTACGCCAGCGCACCGGCGCTTGCGATGGTCAATTCCGACAAAGGCATCACCAACCTCCATGTGCCATCCGATGTGATCGTCGATGCCTCGATGCCCGCGATGATCCGCAGCTCGGGCCAAATGTGGAATGCCGATGGCAAACTGCAGGACACGCTCGCAGTAATCCCAGATTCATCGTACGCCGGCGTTTATCAAACGGTGATCGATTTCTGCAAACGCAACGGCGCGCTCGATCCTAAGACGATGGGCTCGGTGCCGAATGTCGGCCTCATGGCGCAAGCTGCCGAAGAGTACGGCTCGCACAACAAGACCTTTGAAATCCCGAGCGCCGGCACAGTGCGTGTGGTTGATGCCACAGGCAAGGTTCTGCTCTCGCACGAGGTCGAAGCCGGCGACATCTGGCGCGCCTGCCAAACGAAGGACGCGCCGGTGAAGGACTGGGTGAAACTCGCTGTCAACCGCGCGCGCGCCACCGGATCGCCCGCCGTCTTCTGGCTCGATCGCAACCGCGCCCACGACGCGCAACTCATCGCCAAGGTCGAGGCCTATCTCAAGGACCACGACACCAGCGGCCTCGACATCCGCATCCTCGCGCCGGCCGATGCCTGCCTCTTCAGCCTCGAGCGTATCGTGAAGGGCGAAGACACGATCTCAGTCACCGGCAATGTGCTGCGCGATTACCTCACCGACCTTTTCCCGATCCTCGAAGTCGGCACCAGCGCGAAGATGCTTTCGATCGTGCCGCTGATGAATGGTGGCGGGCTTTTCGAAACCGGCGCCGGCGGCTCGGCGCCAAAACATGTCGAGCAATTCGTCCAAGAAAACTACCTGCGTTGGGATTCGCTCGGTGAATTCTTCGCCATCGCCGCATCACTCGAGCACCTCGCAGAAACCGCAAAAAATCCGCAGGCCAAAGTGCTGGCCGACGCGCTCGATGCCGCCAACGGACAGTTCCTCGAAAACGATCGCTCGCCCGGCCGCAAGCTTGGCACGATCGACAATCGCGGCTCGCATTTCTACCTCGCACTCTACTGGGCCCGCGCGCTCGCCGCACAAAATGACGACGCCGCACTCAAGGCCGCTTTCACACCACTTGCCGAAGCGCTCGGTGCCAACGAGCAAACGATCGTCGCCGAGCTGCTCGCCGTGCAAGGCAAGCCGGTCGACATCGGCGGCTACTACGCGCCCAACGACACGAAGGCCACCGCCGCATTGCGCCCGAGCGCGACGCTCAACGGGCTACTCGACAATTTCTAGAATCCCCACGCATGGCAAAGGTCCTGGTCGGTCTCTCCGGCGGCGTCGATAGCGCGGTCGCCGCCGCCTTGCTGATCGAGCAAGGCCACGAAGTCACTGCGGGCTACATGAAAAATTGGATCAACGCCGAGGGCATCCCCGGCGATTGCCCGTGGGAAAAAGACATCGAGGACGCGCAAGCCATCGCCAAAACCCTCGGCATCGAGCTGCGCGTCATCGACCTCATCGACGCCTATCGCGAACGCATCGTCGAATACCTTGTCGAAGGCTACCGCTCCGGCATCACGCCCAACCCGGATGTGTGGTGCAACCGCGAGATGAAGTTCGGCGTGTTTCTCGATTACGCGCTCTCTCAAGGATTCGAAAAAGTCGCCACTGGCCACTATGCTCGTAGTAGATCGCAGAGCGATGGCTCCGCAGCGATTCTGCGCGGCGCCGATCCGAACAAGGACCAAAGTTATTTCCTCGCATTGATGACGCAGTGGCAGGCGGCGCACGCGATGTTTCCCACCGGCGAGATGCTCAAGCCCGAGGTCCGCGAGGTCGCACGACGCTTTCACCTGCCTGTCTCGGAAAAAAAAGACAGCCAGGGGATCTGCTTTCTCGGTCAGGTGAAGATGAGTGATTTCCTGCGCCACTATGTGCCAGACTCGCACGGCGAAATTGTCGACACGACCGGCAAAGTGCTTGGTACCCACCACGGCCTCCACCTCTACACGCTCGGCCAAAGGAAAGGCCACGGCGTCGCCTCACCGCGCGAAGGCATGGCCTATGTGGTCGTCGGCAAAAACCGCGAACGCAACCAACTCATCGTCGGCTGGGACAAGTCCGACACGCCCGGCCTCTACGCCCGCAGCTGCACGGTCGGCACGATCTCATCCATCAACGAACCGATAGAATCACTCAAGCTTGTCGCCGCCCAACCCCGCTACCGCTCGAAGGCCGAGCCGGCACGCGTCGAGCCGCTTGGCGATCACCGCGTAAAACTCCACTTCGAACGCCCCCAACGCGCGATCGCCCCCGGCCAGATCTGCGCCTTTTACGATGGCGGGCGCCTGCTCGGCGGTGGCATCTTCGAAAGCACCGAATAACCCGCGCAATCACGGCAGACACCGCGTTTTGTCCTTGCACGGATCTCCCGCGCGGGAAGAATCCGCCCCCCGCGCCGCGGTTCCAACCCATGAGCGAATCAGCAAACACTCCTGTCGATGCGAGCATCGCCGAAATCGGCGAAATCCTCAAAGCCCATCAATCATTCATCATCCTCAGCCACATTCGGCCGGATGGCGACGCGATCGGATCCCAACTCGCACTCGGCTTCGCGCTGATGGCTCTCGGCAAGTCGGTGCGACTCGTCAATGAAGACGGACTGCCCGAAAACCTCGCCTTCATGAGAGGCAGCGAGCGCATCGAAACCCCACCCGCCGAGCCACTCGATGTCGAAGTCGCAATCGCACTCGACACCGCCACCAAACCCCGCCT
>JBIKIK010000061.1:0-8230 GCA_044361655.1 Luteolibacter sp.
CCGCCAGCGCGAGGATCTCGCCCTTGTTGCGGAATGACGCGCCCATGACCTCGGTTTTGTAGCCGAATTTTTTGTAGTAATCGTAAATGCTGCGCACCGAAAGCACGCCCGGGTCTTCCTCGGCAGTGAAATCCTTGCCGGTGGCGGCCTTGTGCCAATCGAGGATGCGCCCGACGAAGGGCGAGATCAGCTGCACGCCCGCCTCAGCGCAAGCGACGGCTTGGGCGAATGAAAACAACAGGGTGAGGTTGCAATGAATGCCCTCTTTTTCCAGCACTTCGGCGGCCTTGATGCCTTCCCAGGTCGAGGCGATCTTGATGAGGATCCGGTCGCGCGAGTGGCCTTCGGCTTCATACGCGGCGATTAGCTGTCGGGCTTTTTCAATCGTGCCTTGGGTGTCGAACGACAGGCGGGCGTCGACTTCGGTTGAAACGCGGCCGGGCACGATCTTGAGAATTTCCAAGCCAAACAAAATCAGGATGCGGTCGAGAATGGCCGACATCAACGCCTCGCCCGTGAGGCCGCTCGAGCGTTTTTCCTCCACCGCCTTTTCGACGAGATGGCGGTACTCGGGCTTGGCCGCCGCTTGCAGAATCAGCGACGGATTGGTCGTCGCGTCCTGCGGCTTGAAGGTCTTCATGGATTCGAAATCTCCCGTGTCGGCGACGACGGTCGTGAAATTTTTCAGTTGCTCGAGTTGGTTGGCGCTCATCGCGGCAGACCCTAGTCCGCGTGCGAGCGGCCGCAAAGGGGAAATCCGCAGACCCGCCATGATGGGGGGGCGGCTTCACGCCATTTCGGCTTCACGCCGATCGATTTTCCCCTAGAGTCGCACCATGGATGCCGGCATTCGCGAGCGACTCGACGAATTCATCCGCCGCAAAGGCCTGCGGCGGACGACCCAGCGCGATGCGGTGATCAGCTCGGCATTTTCCAAGGACGAGCATTTTACCGCCGAGGAACTCTACGAGCGGGTCCGCAAAAAACATCCGGATGTCTCACGCGCAACGGTCTATCGCACGCTGCTCCTGCTGGTTGAGGCCGACCTCCTGCGCGCCATCGACCTTGGAGAAAACCAGACGACCTACGATCCGAACTTTCACGACAAGCCCTCGCACAACCACTTGCTCTGCATCGACTGCGGACGCGTCGTGGAGTTTGAGGATGCGCACATCGATTTGCTCAACGACTGCGTCACCCGTCGGCTCGGTTTCAAGCCGCTGCGCCAAACCCTCAAGATCGAAGGCTCCTGCGAACAACTCCGCCGCACCGGCCGCTGCCCGAATCTCATTGCCGCAAGGCTCAGCGGCAAACGCCTGCGCAAAAAACGCTGAGGGGGGGTGAAGAGTTAGAGGTTATTTGTTAGGGGTTATTTGGGAAGAGGGGGATGAACATTGAACATTGAAGTGGAAGAGAATGAAGAGTTTGAACCGCGAATGGACGCGAAGAAACACGAATGGGAGATAAGAGGGAGATCGTGGATCGCGGATGAAGAGGCGCTTCGTGCTAGGGAGGTACGACACTCTTGTCGTACTCTTTGGAGGAAGCAACTTCTGATCTAGCTTCTTCTGTCTCGATGTCTTCTGCCTTCTCTTGAAACTTGAATCTTCCCCACCTCAAACCCCCGGCCATTGCGGGTGGGTTGATTGACGGAATCTTGAGGGTGGCACCTGATGCACGGATTTGAAGACGCGCGAAAAATGAAAGGCATCGCGAAAGCCCATCATTGCCGCGACGGTTTTGACCTTCACATTGCCGTCGAGCAGCAGGCGGGAGGCGTGATCCATCCGCAGGCGGGTGAGAAATTGGTAGGGACTTTCATCGTGATAGCGCGAAAACAAACGGCACAAGTACGGGGCATCGATGCCGCAATTGCCGGCGATCGCTTCCAGCGACTCGAGCTCGAGGAAATTTGCTTCGATGAATGCGCGCGCATGTTTGAATTTCGCAAATGCCGGCGATGCGGTGTTGACCGGATCCGCTGCATCGTCGCGAAACATCATCAGCAATTGGCGCGTGATCAATGAGCACAGCGGCGCCGCCAACTCCGACTTGCGCACGCCGCGATCGATCAACTGGTCGAAGCTGCGGCGGATCGGCTCGCTTTTCAAACAGCGCACGACCATGCCCGGCTGGATGCCGCATGCGTCGAGAAAAGCCCCGACCCCGCGCCCGGTGAACCCGACGAAGTACTTGCGCAGCGGACTGGTCGACGAGCTTTCGATTCTCTGACCGATCCCCGGCCCGTAAAGATAGAAGCTGCCCGGGCTCAGCTCGTAGTCACCGCTATCAAGATGCAGCGCGCCATGGCCGCGATGCACGAACTCAAGGCAATGCCACGGGAAGTTCCGCCGATCGATGCGGTAATCGCGTCGGCAACGCTCGAAGCCGCCAAACACCACTCCGAATTCCTCTCGCGGCTCCTCCTCCAGGAAAAACAAACGCGAGGACTCGACCTGCCTCGAAAGATACGAACTCGGCTTGCGACGCGCGCTCACACTTGAAAAGTGAAGAGTGAGCTCTGCCAAATCAATCCAAAAATATGCATGATTATAGAAATCATCATGCCGATACCCGGTGTCGGGTTTCGTCGGATTTCATGGAATTTTGCTGACAAATTCGATCGGTGCGTGATGATTAAAGCACTTCGTTTCCAACAAATTATTCACATGAAGAAATCATCTTATCCAAAAATCGGCATTCGTCCCGCCATCGATGGACGCCTTGGCGGCGTTCGCGAATCGCTTGAAGAGCGCACCATGCAACAGGCCCGCGCAGTCGCGGCCTTGTTTGCGTCCGAGCTGCGTTATCCCGACGGCTCGCCGGTCGAGTGCGTGATTGCCGACACCTGCATCGGCGGCGTGCGCGAAGCCGCCGACTGCGCCGACAAGTTCAAGCTCTCGAATGTTGGCGTCTCGCTGACCGTCACGCCCTGCTGGTGCTACGGCTCGGAAACGATGGACATGGATCCGCACACGCCGAAAGCCGTGTGGGGCTTTAACGGCACCGAGCGCCCCGGCGCGGTGTATCTCGCCGCGGTGCTCGCGGGTCACACGCAGAAGGGAATTCCCGCCTTCGGCATTTACGGTCGCGATGTGCAATCGGCCGACGATACCAAGATCCCCGCCGATGTGCGCGAGAAACTGCTTGGCTTCGCCCGTTGCGGATTGGCCGTCGCGTTGATGCGCGGCAAGAGCTACCTCTCGATTGGTGGCACTTCGATGGGCATAGCCGGATCGATCGTTGACCTCCCGCTGTGGGAAAAATGGCTCGGCATGCGCGTTGAGGCGATCGACATGACCGAAGTCGCCGGCCGCATGAGCAAGGGTCAATACGATGCCGCCGAATATGAAAAGGCGCTCTCGTGGGTTAAGGCGAATTGCCCCGAAGGCAAGGACTACAACTCGGCGGAAAAAACCCGCGAACGCAAGCAGCTCGATGCCGAATGGCAGGACAGCGTGAAGATGGCACTCATCATGCGCGACCTGATGGTTGGAAATCCGAAGCTCGCGGAAATGGGCCTCGGCGAACAAGCGCAAGGCCACAACGCCATCGCCGCCGGCTTCCAAGGTCAGCGCCAATGGACCGACCATTTCCCCAACGGCGATTTCCCCGAAGCGATTCTCAACTCGACCTTCGATTGGAACGGCAAACGCGCGCCTTATATCGTCGCCACCGAGAACGACGCGCTCAACGGCGCAGGCATGCTCTTCGGCAACCTGCTCACCCACAGCGCGCAGATCTTCGCCGACCTCCGCACCTACTGGAGCCTCGATGCGATCCAAACTGCCAGCGGCGAAAAACTGAGTCACCCGCTCGTTGCCGATGGCATCCTGCACCTGATCAATTCCGGCCCAGCCGCGCTCGATGGCACCGGCGAGCAGACCGATGCGGATGGCAAGCCAACGATGAAACCGTTCTGGGACATCTCCGATGCCGAAGTCGAAAAATGCCTCAAGGCCACCACCTGGCATCCATCGATCACCGAGTATTTCCCCGGCGGCGGATGGAGCACGCGCTACCGCACCCGCGGTGGCATGCCCGCCACGATGATCCGCCTCAACCTCGCCGGCGGCCTCGGGCCCGCGCTGCAGATCGCCGAAGGTTACACCATCGACCTGCCGGACAAAGTGCACGACGCGCTCGACCAACGCACCAACCCGACTTGGCCGACGACCTGGTTTGCGCCGATCCTCACCGGCAGCGGGGCCTTCCGCAGCACCTATGAGGTGATGAACCACTGGGGTGCCAACCACTGCGTGATGACCTGCGGCCATGTCGGCCACCTGTACATTACGCTTGCCTCGATGCTGCGCATTCCGGTTTACATGCACAATGTGAGCGAGGACCGAGTCTTCCGCCCCAGCGCATGGAATGCCTTTGGCACGGCAGACCTTGAAGGTGCCGACTTCCGCGCTTGTGCAAATTACGGTCCGCTCTACGGCAAAGCCTGATGCATCTCATTTAAAATCCTGAAAAACTCTCAACCCATACCGTATCCACCTCATGAAAAGTGACCTCTTCCGAACCAGCGATGGCAAAAACCATTTTTTCACCTTTGCGTTGATCAGCTCGCTGTTCTTCCTGTGGGCCCTGTGCAATGGGATGATCGATGTGATGGACAAGCACTTTCAGGAGTTGCTCCATCTCAACAAGCGTCAGTCCGCATGGGTGCAGTTCGCGCATTACCTTGGATATTTTCTGATGGCCTTGCCGGCCGGGTGGCTTGCCCGTCGCTTGGGTTACAAGGGCGGCATCATATCGGGCCTGTTGCTGGTCGCGCTCGGGTGCCTTTGGTTCATTCCGGCGACCGGCATCAAGGAGTTTTGGGCCTTCCTTGCCGGCGTTTGCGTGATCTCGATGGGCCTGACCTTTTTGGAAACGGTCGCCAACCCCTACACCACCGTGCTCGGCGCACCACAATCCGCGGCCGTGCGCATCAACATCGCGCAAGTTTGCAACGGAGTTGGCTGGATCTTGGGGCCGATCATCGGTGGAATGTTCTTTTATTCGAAGGACGGCGCCGAAGCAGCACAGGAAACCCTGTGGATTCCTTACGCTTATATCGCAGGCGCAGTGCTGGTGCTCTCGCTGGTTTTTGCGAAGGCAAGCATCCCCAACATCGAATCCGAAGACATCTATCACCTTGATGACTCGACCTCGAATGTTTCTAAATCGATCTGGTCGCGCGGCCATTTTTCGGGCGCAGTGCTCGCACAATTTCTCTATGTCGCCTGCCAAGCCGGCATCTTCGGTTTTTTCATTTTCTACATCGTCGAGGACGTTCAGGCGATCCCGGAAAGCATGAAGTCCAGTTGGTTGCTTGGCGGCGAAAGCGGCTCTGTGATTCGCGATGGCCAACGCTTCATTAGCGAACAAGGCGCCACCAAGCTGCTCGCCTACATCGGCTTTGCGCTGTTCCTGCTCGGCCGCTTCACCGGCGCTGGCATTCTGCGCAAGATCGCCGCCCACAAGGTGCTCGGCACCTACGCCTTGGCCAATTCGATCCTGATGGTGCTCATCGTTCTCAAGCTCGGCTGGATCTCTCTCGCGGCGCTGTTTCTCAGCTTCTTTTTCATGTCGATCATGTTTCCAACGATCTTCGCGCTCGGCATCCATGGCCTCGGCAAGAAAGCCAAGCTCGCCTCGTCGTTCATCGTCATGGCCATCATGGGCGGCGCGCTCATGCCCAAGCTGATGGGTCACCTCGGCGACCTCTACGGCATGTCCGCCGGTTTCATCGTGCCTGCTGTTTGCTTCATCGGCGTCGCCATGTACGGGCTTTTGTGGCAACGCCTCAGTGGTTCGCAAACCGCCGCTGTTGCCAATCTCCGTGGCGGGCATTGATCTGGCTTGATTCCGCGCCGCGTCCGGAGCGATGCTTCATCCGATGCGAGTGATGGCCTTGACGGGAGGGATCGCCTCCGGGAAATCGACCGTGTGCCGGCTGCTGCGCGAGTACCTGCCTTCGCTGGAGATCTTTGACTGCGACACAGCAGTCCACCGCTTGCTCGAGTCTGTGCCTGAAGTGGCGGCCTTGATCGCCGAGGCGTTTGGCGATGGCGCGCTCGACGAATCCGGCCGCATCGACCGTCATTTCCTGCGGGGGCGGGTTTTTGCCGACGAGGCGGCGCGGGCTCGGCTCGAGGCAATCCTCCATCCGAGGGTACGGCAGGAATGTCTTGATTCCCTCGAAAATGCCGCTATGAATGGTGCGGAGTGCTTTGTCGCGGATGTGCCCTTGTTCTTTGAAAAGGGCTTCGACTTCGGCCAAAACCAAGTGCTGGTGGTCGCATCCTCCCGCTCCACGCAAATCCAACGCCTCAGGGCTCGCGGAGGTTTCGATGACGCGCTCATGGATGCCATCCTCGCCGCCCAGCTTCCGGTTCAGGAAAAAATGTCCCGCGCGGATATCGTTTTCTGGAACGAAGGCCCGCCCGCCGTGCTGCGTTCCCAAATCCGCCGTTTCTGCCAATCCATTCTCATGAATCCCTCCCACGATCCCGAAGCTACCGAAGCCGCCACTGATGCGGCCCTGCAAAGCGCTGTGCTCGACGCGCCGGCTTCGATCGACATCAACCAATTTCGTCACAAGTCGCTGTTCGAGCTCCAATCGATGGCCGAGGCGGTGCCTGCCCGCATCCAAGGGGGCATTCCGAAAAGCCAGCTGATCTATGAGCTGTTGAGTTTCTACGGCCGCGAAGGCGCGGGCCTCGTCTGCGAGGGCGTGCTCGAACAAACGAAGGAAAACTTCGCCATGCTGCGCGATCCGAGCCGCAGCTTCCGCCCCGGGCCGGATGACATCCACCTCGGCAATCACCTCGTGCGCGACCACGGATTGCGCATCGGCCAAATGGTGAAGGTCCGTGTGCGCCCGCCGCGCGAACGCGACAAGTACCTCTCGGCCTTCGAGGTGATCGAAGTCGAAGGCATCCCGATCGCCGACTACCAAGTGCCGAAAGATTTCGATCGTCTCACTCCGCTTTTCCCCGATCAACGCATCCACCTCGAAGGCGAAGGAAACGACTTCCTCGGCGTGCGCGTGATCGACCTGATCGCACCGCTTGGCAAAGGTCAGCGCGGTCTGATCGTCGCCCCGCCACGCGGCGGCAAAACGATTTTGCTCAAGCAAATCGCCCGCGCGATCCGCCACAATCATCCCGAAGCGGAACTCATCATCCTATTGCTCGACGAACGCCCTGAGGAAGTCACTGACTTCGAGGAAACCGTCGGCGCGCAGGTGTTTGCCTCGACCTTCGACGAATCGCCACGCCGCCACGCGCAGGTCGCCGACCTCGTGCTCGAGCGCGCGAAGCGCCGCGTCGAACTCGGCAAGGATGTGATTCTTCTGCTCGACAGCCTCACCCGTCTCGCTCGAGGTCACAACTCGGCCATGCAAGGCGGCCCGATCGGATCGGGCGGCGTGAGTCCCGTGGCCTTGCAAAAATCCCGCAAGTTTTTCGGCACCGCCCGCAATGTCGAAGAAGGTGGATCCCTCACCATCCTAGCCACCGCACTCGTCGAAACCGAGAGCCGCCTCGATGATGTCGTCTTCGAGGAATTCAAAGGCACCGGCAACATGGAAGTGCGCCTCGATCGCGAACTCGCCGAGCGCCGCGTTTTCCCCGCCATTCACATCCCGCAGTCCGGCACCCGCAACGACGACCGACTCTATCACCCCGACGAATTTCTCAAGGTCGTCGACATCCGCCGTCAACTTGCCCAGCAACCGATCGGCGATGCGATCGAAAGTCTGCTCACCAACCTTCGCGCGACCAAGACTAATGCCGAGTTGCTGCTGCGTGGCTTGAGGTGAGATCTTGCCCCGCGCAACGCCATTCGCAACACCGGAGCGCCGACATGGTTTATTTGATTAAGACCATTCTGGTCCTTTTCCTCATCGCATGGCTGGGATTCGGCGCGTGGCTGATTTTCAAATATGCCGCACTCTTCGGCCCGCATCCCGATGACCCTGCGGAGTCCGCCGGCGCCCGCTCCTTCGGCGTCGCCCACGTGATCGCCGTCTGGACCGGCTTCTTCGTACTGGCTTTTTACTTTCTGTTTTTCAAATAAGAGAGTTTTGAGTATTCAGCTTCAAGGCAGGGACCTTTCTCCGAAAGGTCCGCTCTATGATACGCTGCTCTCGAAGAATAAGCCGTCTCTTTATCGTGGCTGGGACTTGCAGTCCCAGTCCGTCCGGTAGGGCGATGCGGCCTCGCAGCGCCGACTT
>JBIKIK010000094.1:0-6426 GCA_044361655.1 Luteolibacter sp.
TTGGTTATTCGTGATTGGTTATTGGGGAATATGAAGAAGCCGCATATTCATAGGCAGGGACCTTTCTCCGCAAAGGTCCGCTCCGATAGAGCGACGCGGCACCAACTCTTACCTGCCCGCCTGCTTACCCCACGAATCCTTCAGCGCAACGCTTCGATTAAAGACGGCTTTTTTTTCCGGCTGATGCTCAACCTCATCGGCCACGAAATATCCGACACGCTCAAACTGACAGGCAAAGCCAGCCTCTGACGCGAGGAGCAATGGCTCGACCTTGGCCGTGATTTTTTTCAACGAATGCGGATTCAAAACGGATATGAATCCACCCTCCGCCGCATCGGGATCCTCGACGCTAAAAAGTCGGTCATAGAGCCGCACCTCGGCATCGACACCGCTGGCGGCATCAACCCAATGGATCGCCGCACGGCATTCAATGCCCTCCGGCGCATCAACACCCACCGTGCTAGGAATGATCTCGGCACGGATCAACGAAACCTCACCTTCCGCATCCTTTTCATACGAAACACAGCGGATGATGTGACCTCCACGCAAACGCACGCAACGCCCCGGCCCGAGACGGAAAAATTTCTTCGGCGGGTCCTCCATGAAGTCCTCGCGTTCGATCCAGACCTCGCCACTCATCGCCACTTCGCGCTCACCCATATCGGGATTCTGCGGGTGATTCGACACCAACGCCTTTGCCAGTGGATCGGCCGACCAGTTTTCCAAGACCACCTTCACCGGATCCAGCACCGCCATACGGCGCGGCGCCGACCTGTTGAGATAGTCGCGCACCTCAAACTCCAGCAAGGCCACATCGGTCGTCCCATTGAACTTGGTGATGCCGATGCGCTTGCAAAAATCGCGAATCGCCGCCGCCGGATATCCACGCCGACGCAAGCCGGAAATCGTCGGTAAGCGCGGATCATCCCAGCCATCGACATGACCCTCTTGAACCAACTGCAGCAGCTTGCGTTTGCTCATCACCGTGTAGGTCAGATTGAGCCGCGCGAATTCGATCTGACGCGGCTTTGACGGCACAGGGCAGTTCTCGATAAACCAATCGTAAAGCGGTCGATGATTCTCAAACTCAAGCGTACACAGCGAGTGGGTGATGTGTTCGAGCGCATCTTCCAGCGGATGCGCGAAGTCATACATTGGATAAATGCACCAGGCATCGCCCGTGTTGTGATGCGGCGTGTGCATGATGCGATAAAGCACCGGATCGCGCATGTTCATATTGGGCGAGGCCATGTCGATCTTCGCCCGCAATACACACTCGCCCTCTTTGAATTCACCGCGGCGCATTTTCTCGAACAACTCAAGGTTCCCCTCAACCGAGCGATCACGATATGCGGAATGCGTGCCTGGAGTGGTGAGATTGCCGCGCTTGATCCGCATTTCCTCAGCCGACTCGTTCTCCACATAGGCTTTACCGGCCTTGATCAGATGCACCGCGCATTCATGGAAAAACCCAAAGTAATTACTTGCGAAATAGAGATCATCGCCCCAATCAAAGCCCAACCAGCGAACATCGCGCTTGATGCTCTCGACATACTCGGACTCCTCCTTCTCCGGATTCGTGTCATCGAACCTCAAATGACATTTTGCGCCGGTTTTTACATTCTCCTCCGCAATGCCGAAGTTCAGGCAAATCGACTTGGCATGCCCGATGTGCAAGTAGCCATTTGGCTCAGGCGGAAAACGCGTGATGGTCGTGGCATGCACACCGCTTGCAAGATCCTCCGCAATGATGTCGCGGATGAAGTCGCTTTTATGAATTGGATCGGATTCGGACATGGGAAATTAAAATTGGGGAACCACGAAAGGCACGAAGGACACGAAATTAGAGAACAACTCTGCGTGTTTCGAGACGATGATTTTTAAAGTTGATGATGAAACCGACACGCAATTTTGTGACTCTCAAGTAATTGATCATTTGCCCAACTTCCAAGTCGGTTATGCAATCGATCGTCTTGGTGTCGACGATGATCGAATCAAAAACAATGAGATCAGGCACAAACTCTCCAACCCTTACACCTTTGTATTCAACTGGAAATCTTGGCTGCTGCACAAAACGACTACCGCGAAGCGCAAATTCACGCGCCAATGCGTTTTCATATGGTTTTTCAAGCAAGCCATAACCAAGAACACGATGAACCTCTACTGCAGCATCGAGAATCTTCCCGACCTCCTCATAAAACAATTGGCTTCTCTCTTCCATTTCGTGCCCTTCGTGATTTTCGTGGTTTAAAATCTTCAGCACTTCGCCAGCTCCACTAGCAACGCCCGGTTCATGCGGATGCCGGCCTCGAAGTTTGCGACAGGAAAGTTCTCGTTCGGCGCATGCACCTGTGCGTCGGCCAGTGCGAGACCAAGCAAAAGAGTATCAACCCCGAGAATGTCGCGAAATGTTTGCACAATCGGAATGCTTCCACCCTCGCGAATCAACACCGGCTCGGCACCAAACGATGCTCTCAACGCATCCTGCGCCGCATTCGCGAATTTGGAATGCGGATCGACGAGATAGGGTTTGCCATCATGGCCGGGCTTCACCTCGATTTGCACACCGGGCGGGCAATGGCGTTCGAGATGATCGGTCACCTTGCGCATGATGTCTGCCGGGTCTTGATCGGGCACCAGACGGAATGAAAGTTTCACAAATGCCTCGGCAGGCAAAACGGTCTTCGAGCCCTCGCCCTGATATCCGCCACCGATGCCATTGACCTCAGCCGTCGGCCGCGCCCAAACGCGTTCGGCCGATGAATAAGCTTCCTCACCAAACAAAGCGTGCGCTCCTGTCACATCCAGAAAATCCGCGTCGCTCACACCCGGCACGCTAGCCCACATTTCGCGTTCCCACCCTTCGAGCGGTTTGACCGCATCGTAAAAACCTTCCACCGCCACACGCCCGTGATCGTCATGCAGGCTAGCCACCAAGCGTGCGATCGCAGTCGCCGGATTCGACACCGCTCCACCAAAAATCCCCGAGTGCAAATCACCCTTCGGCCCACGCAGCACCACCTCGCAGCACACGATTCCACGCAGACCATAACCGAGCGTTGGCACACCGGGTGCCACCATGCCGGTATCGGAAATTGCAATCACATCGCAGCGCAATTCCTGACGATGCTGACGCAAGAACTTCGCAAGATTCGGGCTGCCGATTTCTTCTTCACCTTCAAACAGAAAAATCAAATTCACCGGCAGATCACCCTCCTCGCGCAGCGTCTGCTCGACACCCAGCACATGGGCCATCATCTGCCCTTTGTTGTCAGTCGCGCCACGCGCGAGGATTTTTCCATCGCGAAGGACCGGCTCAAACGGCTGGGTCACCCACAAGTCCAAGGGATCCACCGGCTGCACATCGTAGTGGCCATAAATCAAAACCGTGCGCCGACCCTCAAGATGCGCGTTCTTCGCTAGCACCACCGGATGCCCGGGCGTCTCGTGCAAAGTTGCGATCAAGCCCATACCGGAAAGTTTCGCGCGCAACCATTCGGCACAGGCACGCACATCACCCGCATGCCGCGAGTCGGTCGACACACTGGCAAATCGGAGAAACGAAAACAGATCCTCAAGCTGCGGGCTCACGGCGCAGATGCTCGCCGCTCCCGCTCCCTGCCTCAAGGCGAATTCGGAGGAAAATCACGGATTGTCAGACCCTTGTGGCCGATCAACTCAATCCCCCATCGCCTTCTGCATGAGGGCATTCATGCGGCTTACGGTATCACGTGCATCTTCCAGCAAACCGGCGGCAATGAGCGCGTTGTCGAGCAACTGCAGCGAAACCAACTTCGCCAACTCGGGGTTAGAGTCCTTAGCCTGCGCCAACTTGCGGATCAGAGCGTGACGCGGGTTGATCTCGAGCTCGACCTTTACCTCGTCTTTGAAGTTCTCGTCCATCGCCTTCATCATCTGGCGCATCTGCGGGCTCATGCCGTCGGCTGGCACCAGCGCGATGACCGGGTTTTCGACCAAGCGCTTGCCGCTGGAAACGGACACCACGCGCTCGCCCAACTCGTTTTTGAGAAACTCGCACAAGGCCTTGGTCTCGTCCTCACCAAGGGACTCTCCCTCAGCCGCCTGATCCTCAAGTTCAACGCCGCCATGGCGAACGGAAACAAGTTTCTTGCCGTCGAAGGTACCCAAGGCATCGACCACATATTCATCGACCGCATCGGTGAAGTAAACCACCTCGAGCCCACGCGACTTGAAGGCCTCAAGATACGGGCTGCTCTCAATCTGCTCACGGGTGCTGCCGACGAGGTAATAGATCGATTCCTGACCTTCCTTCATTCGCGAAACATAATCGGTGAAGCCGCAAAGGCTGCCGACTTCGGTGAGCGATGTCTCAAAGCGTAGCAGTTTCGCCAGCGCCTCGCGGTTGGCGTAATCCGTCGCCACACCCTCTTTGAAGAAGCGATCAAACTTGCGGTAAAATCCGCGGAACTTCTCAGGATCAGCCTCAGCCTCCTTCTCGAACATTTTGATCACGCGCTTGCTGATCACACCGCCCAATTTGCGGATGAGCGCGCTGTCCTGCATCGTTTCGCGCGAAATGTTCAACGGAATGTCGGCACTATCGACCACACCCTTCATGAAGCGCATCCAATCGGGTAAGAGCTCCTTTGGCGCGGGATCGATCAACACCTTGCGGCTGTAAAGCGCTACGCCGCATTCGGTCTTGTTGAAGCCCATGCGCTCGGGGTTTTCCGAGGGAGAAAACAGCAGCGCGTTGATCGCCAAGGGCGCGTCGGCACTGAAATGCAAGCGGTAGGAAGGCTCATCCCAGGCCTTGCAGGCAAATTGATAGAAGGCCTTGTATTGTTCGTCGCTGACCTCCGACTTGTTCTTCAGCCACAGCGCCTCGACTTCATTCACCCGCTTGCCGTTGAGCAAAATCGGGAATCCAACAAAGTTGCTGTAGGTTTCGATGAGGTGCTTCACCCGCGATTCGGTCGCGTACTCCGCGCAGTCCTCCTTGAGGTGCATCACGATCTTCGCACCGCGTTGCTGACCTGGCGAATCAGCAATTTCATATCCGCTCATGCCATCGCTCGTCCACACCAGCTCACCGCCATCGGCACGCCAGCTGCGCGAATGCACGCTCACTTTGTCTGCCACCATGAACGCGGAATAAAACCCGACGCCGAATTGGCCGATCATGTTCGCTGGCGATCCACCGCTTTCCTTCACTGCTTTGAGAAACGCCTTGGTGCCGGAGTGGGCAATCGTTCCAAGATTTTCCACCAACTCGTCATGCGTCATGCCAATGCCATGATCGGCAATCGTGAGGGTCTTCGCCTCCTCGTCGGTCGCGATGTGGATCTCAAGCGGCAGATCGGCCTGATGGATATTCTTCTCGGTCCCTTCAAGATGACGAAGTTTCTCCATCGCATCGGAGGCATTCGATATCAACTCGCGCAGGAAAATCTCCTTGTCGGTGTAAAGCGAGTGGACGACCAGATCGAGAAGTTGCTGGATCTCGGCTTGGAATGTGTGCTTTTCGGCAGTCGATGTGCTCATGATTGTATCAATGGGTTGGGAAACGGCGCGCAAGATACGCAGGATCGCGGATCTGTCAAAATCCGATGTCAGGCCCCAGCTTGCGGAAATCTAACAGTCAAAAATTCGCCCCTGTGCGCCAAATCGCCCGCAACCCACAAATTCTGTCGTACTACGGCCAAAAATCGCGCAAATCCATGTCGCACCCATCCGTCACCCCCGGGCACAATACCCCATGAACCTCTTGAAATTTTCACCGCTCAAGGATGTGTCCAACCCCCGCCAGCTTTGGTCGTGGATCTCCTTCGATGTGGCCAATCAGTCCTTCACCCTGCTGATCAACACGCTGCTCTTTCCGATCTTCCTCTCGCAAGTGGTGGTGCGCGACGACTCGATCGACGACCGCGTCTGGGCGCTCGCCTTCGGCTCAAGCATGCTCATCACCGCGATCTTCTCGCCGATCGCCGGCGCGATGGCCGATGAGCGCGCCTGCAAGAAAAAGTGGATGATCGGCACAGGCTTGTCATGCGGCCTTCTTACCTGCGCCCTGGCCCTCATCGACAGCGGCAATCTCTGGCTCGCGGTGCTGCTCTATGTTCCGGCAAACTTCGCGTTTTCAATCGGCGAAAATTTCCTCGCCAGCTTCCTACCCTCGCTCGCACGCCAAGACCAAGTCGGTCGTGTTAGCGGATTCTCATGGGCCTGCGCCTACTCGGCCGCGCTCTTGTTGCTGATCATCACCGCGATCCTCATGCTCGCCTGCGGACTTCAGTCTGTGGAAAGCTGGCGACCATTTTTTGTCTTTGCCGGACTCTGGTTCATCGCGTTCACCATTCCGACGATGCTCTGGCTCAAGGAACCGCCGATGGCGGAAAGCAATCAACCGCGCAGAAATCTGATCATCGCAGGTTTCAGCCGGCT
>JBIKIK010000001.1:0-26494 GCA_044361655.1 Luteolibacter sp.
CTATGGCGAAGCGGTGGGAGGCGGGCCAAAGGGCAATGGCAAAAAGGCGCGCGAGGGTTTGGTGCGAGCCTGCATGAGCCATCAGGGAGCGGGCTTCGAGGCGGATCGATGGAAAGAAATTTCGCGCTTCTATCGGCGTACGATGGGTCTTGCGTTGGGCCCCAAGAATGGGAAAGCGACCGTGGGAAAAGGTGTGGTGCGGCCGCAGATGAACACCGCAGAAGCCTTGGAATCGCAAGAAAACGGCACTGTTCTGCCCGATCTCGGCATGGCAGGAATGCTGCGATGCCGTGTGCGATATTTCACCGATGGCGCAGTGATTGGCAGCAAGGCATTTGTCAACGAAGCCTTCGCCGACGCGAGGGAGCGCTTTAGCCCGAGGCGCAAAAATGGAGCGCGAAAATTGCGAGGCTGCGCGCGTCCCGCGGCCGACTTGCTATGGAGCGCCCGGGATTTGCGCCTGCGTGTTTGAGGGAGCTTTGAGGGAACTCGTGATCAAAAATCAAATGTCGCCTGCGGACTGTTTTTTGCCGGTGGCAGAGACTCTGCTCCCTCTCGCATCGCGGCAGCGGCAAACTTCACAAATCTCGCCATGATCACCTCGACGCTGGCGGGATCTAGCAAGCCAGAAACCGTCGGCGACACCAGCGTGTGCGCCAAGGCGCCGAGCAATCCATGCATGCGCCATGAGATTTCACCGACGGAAAGCGGCGTCAGCGTTTTGCTTAGCAATCGCCTGACCCGATCATCAATGCCTGCATGCGTTTGAGAAATTTCCGACGGCACCTTGTCGGCCGGTAAAGTGAGAACGCGTCCGATCAGCGGAGCCGTCACCGGATCATTCCAACTCGAGCGTTGCGCTGCGGATGCCAGCGGTTTGAGCCAGGCCTCCAGCACTTCCTCCAACGGTACGGGCTTGCCCGCAAAGCGTTTTTCCAAGCCCTCGAGCCGTGCCAAACGCTCTTCGTTGAAATGTCGCAGCGCTTCTTCCATGACGCGCGCCAAAAGGCCATCGCGGCTGCCGAAATGATAATTCACCGCCGCCACATTCACTTTCGCTGCCTGCGTGACATCACGCACCGACACCACCTCGAAGCCGTGCTCCGCCAACAACGCGGCCGCCACTTCCAGCATCCGCCTCTTGGTCTCGCTTTCGTTTGGCTGTGTCTTGCGCATCGGGGTGACGAAGTAAAAACCCGCCTCACTTCGCCTGACGCGCGCTGGCCTTGAGGCGCAGCGCGTTGAGAGCGATGAAGCCGGTGGCGTCGTCCTGGTTGTAGGCTTCCTCTTGGCCACCTTCCATGGTGGCCACTGCTTCGGAATACATGCTGAAGGGTGAGCGTCGGCCGGCTTGCATCACATTGCCTTTGTAAAGCTTGAGGCGCACTTCGCCACTGACGGTTTTCTGCGTCTCGGTAACCAAGGCTTGGATCGCCTCGCGCTCCGGCGCAAACCAGAATCCGTTGTACACAAGTTGCGCGTACTTCGGAATGAGGCTGTCGCGGATGTGCATCGATTCGCGGTCGACGACAAGCGTCTCGAGATCGCGGTGCGCGGCAAGCAGGATCGTACCACCAGGAGTTTCGTAAATGCCGCGGGATTTCATGCCGACGAAGCGGTTCTCGACAATGTCGACGCGGCCGATGCCATTGCGTCCGCCGAGCAGATTGAGCACGCGCATCACGCCATAGGGGCTCATCAATGCATAACCATCGCGCTGACCGCTCACCTTCACATCGCCAAGCTCGGCGATGATGGCATCGAGGTTTTCATGGCGCAGGCCGACGGCATCGCCCTTTTCAAAAAGGATTTCCACATACTCGGGGCGATCCGGCGCATCCTCGGGCGAGACAGAGAGCACATACATGTCGCGATCTGCAGGGGTTGTCGCATCGTACCACGGATCTTCCATTGCACCCGCTTCGAAGGAAATGTGCAACAGGTTGCGATCCATCGAATACGGCTTCTTCATCGATGCCTTGATCGGAATGTTGTGAGCCTCGGCGTATGCGATCATTTCCGAACGGCCAGGAAATTGCGCGCGAAATGATGCGTCACGCCAAGGTGCGATGCACTTCACATTCGGCGCGAGTGCCGCGGCGGAAAGCTCGAAGCGCACCTGGTCATTGCCCTTGCCCGTCGCACCGTGCGCGATGGCATCGGCACCTTCGGCGATCGCGATATCCATCATCGCTTTGGTGATGCATGGGCGTGCGATCGATGTCCCCAAAAGATAGCGACCTTCGTAAATCGCGTTTGCTTGGATCATCGGGAAAATGTAGTTCGCGGCAAAGTCCTCCTTGAGGTCGCCGATGAAACATTTCGAGGCACCGGTCGAGAGCGCCTTGGCCTCAAGCCCGTCGAGCTCGTCGCCTTGGCCGACATCCGCGCAGTACGCGATGATCTCCGCATTGTATTTCTCCTTGAGCCAAAGCAGCAGGACCGAGGTATCAAGACCACCTGAGTAAGCGACGACGATTTTCATGACGGCGCGGAGCCAAACACGAAGCCGCGCGCCGAGCAAGGCAAACACGCCATCCGTCGTGCTCAGCCTTCAAAAAACAGCCGGAATCACCCGCGTTCGATCCCATGATTGTCCCTTGCCCATTTTGATGGGTGGCATGGTCTTTGCATTAAAATCAATCTCACATTGATGATTGAAAATCGCCATGAGGCGCCTAGCTTGCGTGGCATGAATGGAACCAAGCATGGCATCCGACAAAGATACTTGATTTCCAGCATCATTTTCACACCCGCACTGGCGGTTCTTGGTTAGTCGTGGCCATGCACCGTGCGCGGCAAAAGCCTCGAGCAAATGCTGCCGGGCGATACGCTTTTGTGCGAATCCACCGCCGCTGCCCGATCGGCCGAAAAGGTGCGTTCAGCGGTTCAAGGCGTGATGTTTGCCGTTTTCGTAAAACCCGGGGATGTGGTTCGAAAAGGCCAACTCCTCGGTCATTTGGAACTCGATGCAACCAAGCTCCAACTCGATCTCGCAAAACAAGCTCTCGATTCAAAGTCGAACATCGAGGCCGCGGAGGGTCATGCCGAGGCATGGCGGGTATCACGCGAAGAAACCAAGGAGGCCGTGCGGCGCCGCAAGATGGAGGAATCGCGCCTGAGTTGGGCCATTGCCATGGAAAAAATGTACCGTGGCACTTACGAGATGCAATTGGATGCGGAGAAAACGCAAGAAATCCAATACGAGCATTGGAAGAGCCAGTACGAAAAAAGGTTTTTCCGTGCTCCCATGGATGGAACGGTGACTGAAGTGATCATCGATGTCGGCAAGCCCGTCGCCATCGCTGGTCATGTTTTCACAATCGGCAACAGCAACACCTACTTGCTGCCAGTGACCATACCCGCGCAAGTTGCGCAATCTGCAGCGCCAAATCAATCCGTACCTGTGCGCTCAGCCGTCGGCAAAGCTGTAAGCCACGCCGTCGTCGAGAGTGTGACTGACGATCCAAGCTCACCGGATAAGAAAATCGTCCAACTGCTCATCAAGGCCGACGACTTTCCACCCGCCTTGAGACCCAAGCTGAAGGGAATGAAATTCGATGTGCTGATGCCACAAACGCCCGGCCATAACATCGATCACAGTGACAGCTCGCGCCAGGTCCAAGACCGATCAATAACACAGTGATGCTCAAAGGATTCGGCTCCTGTTCTGCACTCTGCAGCAGTCGCAATTTAACATAGTTCACTAGAGAGTCGCCCGCTGGCCCCATCATGACCGCGTCGAGCTTCGCGCACAGGTGTCTCCTAACCTTGCTCGACCAGACGCTTGAGGCGGTTCTTCATCGAGACCTTGGCGACAGGTGAGAGTCGATCGACGAAAAGAATGCCGTTGAGGTGATCGATCTCATGTTGCAAAGCGCGAGCCAGCAGACCGTCGGTTTCGACCACCAGCACCGAGCCATCGAGTTGCGGCAGGGTTGCCTTGACCTCGATCGGACGACGCACTTCGGCACGGATGCCGCGGATGCTGAGACAACCCTCGAAGCCGGGTTCCTTTTCCTCACCATACTCTAACTCGGGGTTGATGAACACGAGCGGCATGATCGATTGCAGCTCCGCGTCCTCGCCGTTGACCTTGAGGTAGGAAATGCATTCGGGATCGAAGGAACAATCGATCACCGCGAGGCGGATGTCTTCGCCAACCTGCGGTGCGGCGAGCCCAACGCCATTGGCATCGGCCATCGTTTCGAGCATGTCGGCCACGAGGGCGCGCAGCGCGTCGTCGACTTCAGTGACGGGGCGGCAGCGCTGGCGGAGAACGGGGTGACCGTATTGGACGATTTCGCGGACCATGGGGTGGCTTGGATGCGCGATAGGCTAACGCCCAAATGCAAAAGGTCAAATGCGCGGATCGGGCGCTTTTGCATTCGCCGGTTTTTATCAACTTGCTGGCCCGCACACTCACGCTAGATTGGCCCACGAACATGCCAAACCTCGCCAACCTTCTACAGATGCTCCTCTGGATCGGAGTCGTGATCGCCGTTTTCAATGTGATAATCTTCGTCCATGAACTCGGCCATTTCCTTGCGGCGAAATGGCGCGGTCTCAAAATCGAGCGATTCCAAATCTGGTTCGGCAGGCCGATTTGGAAAAAGGAAATCGATGGCGTGCAGTTCGGTCTCGGCTGGATCCCGGCCGGTGGTTTCGTCGCGCTGCCGCAAATGGCGCCAATGGACGCGATCGAAGGCGGCGACAGCGAGCGCGCCCCACTGCCCCCGGTGACACCACTCGACAAGATCATCGTCGCATTCGCCGGTCCGCTTTTTTCCATGCTGCTGGCACTGGCAGCGGCGATCGCCGTCTGGCAGATCGGAAAACCAGCGGATTTCATTCCCTCTCAAGAAGTCGGATACCTCGTGCCCGGCAGCCCTGCGGAAAAAGCAGGTCTGAAAATCGGCGATAAAATCACCGCGATCAATGGCGAGGAAGTCAACGGCTTTGCAGGATCGCTCAATTCAATCAGCGAGCGCATCATCCTCAGCCGCGGCCAGCAGATCACCTTCACCGTCGAACGCCCGGGCGAAGCGAAACCGCTCGAGCTCCGCTCGGGCTTTGAAACCGAAAAAAGCCACTGGTACCAACGCCGCGGGTTGCGTCAGGTCGGCATCGATCCGGCTGGCCCGGCGATCGTTGGCGACATCAGCTCGAACAGCCCGGCCGCCGATGCCGGACTTGTGAAAGGCGACCGCATGATCCGCATCGATGGAAACAAGGTGCATGGCCTCATGCATTTCTCACAATTCATTCGCGACAAAAATTGGCAGACCGTGAGGATCACCGTGCAGGGCACCGACGGCCAGGTTCGCGAGCTCGACATCACTCCTGAGCGGCCGCTTCAACCGGCGGGCATGGATCCCAAAATCGGCATCATCTGGGACTCGCGCGCCGACATCGACAGCCGCCTCATCAAGCCCAGCCCGCTGCGCCAGGTAAGCGACAGCCTGCACATGATGTGGGTCACGATCACCAGCGTCATCGCGCCGGATTCGAACATCGGCGTCGACCACCTGAGCGGACCGGTGGGCATCGCCAAGATGCAATACCAACTGCTTCAAACGGAGGACGGATGGCGACGCATCCTCGCCTTCATGGTGCTCTTCAATGTGAACCTTGCCGTGCTCAACATGCTGCCATTTCCGGTGCTCGATGGTGGCCACATCACACTCGCATTCTTTGAGAAAATTTTTGGTCGTCCGATCAAAGCGCGTCCACTGGAAATTTTGCAGTCGGTTTGCGCGATGCTGCTCATTGGTTTGATGATCTACATCACCAGCAAGGACATCGGCGATGGCATCGGCCGCAATTCGGGCAAGGGCAAGAACCAGGAAATCATTTTCCCTGCCGACTGAACCATGCCGATCGTGCTTGCATCGTCATCACCGCGCCGCAAGGAACTGCTCGACCGCGCGGGCATTGAATTCGAGGTCATCCCCTCACCCGCCGAGGAAGTGCACGACGCATCGATGTCGCCAGCGACGCTCTGCGAACTCAATGCCACACTCAAAGCTGAAGCGGTCGCCGTCACGCGCCCGGACGCGATCGTGATTGGCTCCGACACGCTGGTGTTCATCGACAACGAGCCACTCGGCAAACCCACCGATCACGCCGCAGCGCGCACGATGCTGGCCCGTCTTGCAGGCCGCACCCATCAGGTGCGCACGGGCGTGTGCGTGATTTTTCCCGGCGGCACGCGCAGGGTGTTTCACGAGACCACCGATGTCACTTTCCTGCCGCTCGATGCCATCGCGATCGACGACTACCTTTCAAGGGTCAACCCGCTCGACAAGGCCGGCGCTTATGGCATCCAGGAGCATGGTGAGCTGATCGTCGAGCGCATCGACGGGAGCTTTGAAAATGTGATGGGCCTGCCGGTCGAGCAAGTGCTCGCGGTTTTGGCCATCGACGGATAAGCAGGTCGCCCCATCGACCACATCCGTGGCGAATCCGATTGCGAAGCGCGCGCGCATCGGCGATGAATGGCGCGTGAAATTGCCGCGCAGGTACCCGATCATTTTCAATCCCAAGGCGCGCAGCCAAAAGGGCGGACGGGTGCTGCGTTTCATCATGAAGCATGCGAATCGCTTTGCGCTCTACGCCACCAACAGCGCCGAGGAAGCGCGCGAACTTGCAGCACGCTTTGCCGCCGATGGCGAACCGGTGGTCGTCGCGGCCGGCGGCGATGGCACGCTCAACGAAGTCGTGCGCGGCCTTGCCGGATCACAGACCGTGCTCGGCGTCCTGCCTGCGGGGACGATGAATGTGTTCGCTCGCGAGATGGGCATTCCATTTGCCTCGCTCGAGCGCGCGTTTGCGGTCATCGAGAACGGCTTCACGCGCGAGGTGGATTTGTTTGAAGCCAATGGCATTCCATTCGTGCAAATGGCGGGCGTTGGCTTTGACGCGATGGTGATCGAGGAAACCACTTGGGAGTCGAAAAAAATGCTCGGCCCCCTCGCCTATCTTTTGGCGGCAGTGCGTGTGCTCGGCGAGAAACCGCCGCAGATGCGCGTAACGCTTGCGGATGGCCGCATCGTGGAAGGTGTGGCGGTACTTGCGGGCAATGGCTCGCTCTATGGCGGACCCTTTCCATTTTTCCGCAAGGCCGACAACCATGACTCGAAGCTCGATGTGTTGGTTTACAAAGAGGCCGGCTATCGGCTGGTGCTCGATTCCTTGCGCGGGCTCGCACTTGGCGGCATCGACTTGATGGATTCGGTGGAATATTTCCAAACTGAATCATTCACCGTCGAAGCCGATCGCGAGGTGCCCGTCGAGGTCGATGGCGAACTTGCCGGACGCTTTTCAAATATTCATTTCGTGGAAACCGCCAACCATCTGCGTGTGCTCGCGCCGGAGAACCAAACGGGCAACCGCCTGGCGGAAAACCTCAAGGCATGGCTCACCTGGCCACGCCGTCAGCCGGAACCCGCAAGCACGCGCAGCGCATGAAGATGAAAATTCCCGCGCTATGGTGCAAGCGTGCCGGCTTTGCTTTGTTGGCAATGCTCGCCATGGCCGCCCTCGCGATCGCATGGGCAAACATTGCGGCAAGCTGGGCCGCGAGGGGCCGAACTTTTGATAGCGTCGCAGCAACACCATCATCGGATGTCGGCTTGGTTTTTGGTACCAGCGATCGCACCAACGGCCGTGAAAATCTTTACTTCAAGCATCGCGTCGAAGCGGCTGCAGCCCTGTGGAATTCAGGAAAAATCCGCACATTGATTGTTTCCGGTGACAACCGCGCGCACGATTACAACGAACCGGAAAAAATGAAGAGAGCTTTGCTGAAACTTGGAGTGCCCGCACAAAAAATCGTCTGCGATTACGCCGGCTTGCGCACACTCGATTCAGTGGTACGGGCCAAAAAAATCTTCGGCCTTAACTCGATTCTTTTCATTAGCCAGCGCTTTCAAAACGAACGCGCGATCTACATCGCCAAGGCCCACGGTCTCGAAGCAATCGGACACAACGCGCGCGATGTGGATGCACGCACAGGCGTTAAGACCCGCCTCCGCGAAATTGGTGCGCGCGTCAAAATGTGGCTCGATGTCAATATTCTCGACACGGCACCCAAGCACCTCGGCGAACGGATCGGGTTATCGGAATAGTGCATGCCAGCCGGCTAGCGCCACTGCGTGGATGAAACCGTCCGACACCGCCGCCATGTGAGCTGATGCTTGTACATATCCGCTTTTGCCTCAGAGGCGACACTGCAGCCGCGGCGTCGCCTCTTTGCGAAATTCAGAAATCACCCTCCTTGCTATCGAGCGACTCGCAGTCGCAGTCCTCTTGATAGCATGCCCCGCCCCATGGCACATCTCCCATAAAATATACCACCGCAAAAACACCTTGGCATCTCGGCCTCAAAGCACAGGATAAAGACGAGAGATACTTTTTACTGGCGGATACCTATTTCTTCTCAAGTGAGGATTGGCACCAAATTTTTTCTTTGCGCGAGCCTCATGCCCCTTGGGCTATGTGCCCAGCCTTCCATGCTCCCGCCGCTCACTGTTATCGGCAACCAATCCCGATACGAAGCGGAAATCCTTCCCGGCAATCACGTACTGATCGATGCCGACTCGTTGAAGGCATCGCTCGTTCAGAAGGGCACTTATCAGGACCTCTTCGCCGCCGTCGCAGGCACCTATGGTGGAAATCCCACAGCCGGCTCCTTCAGTGTCCGCGGCGTCAACCAAGACGGTCTTTATTTCATCGTAGGAACAGCCTCCAACCCGCTCGTTTCGGTGATGGAGGACGGCGCGCCACTCTCTGTCAAAACGCTGCGCTACTTGCCGCCAGTTCTTTGGGACATGGATAGCGTCGAGTTGCTGCGTGGCCCGCAGTTTCTCACTCAAGGGCCCAATGGTCTCGGCGGCGCGCTGCTGCTCCACACCACACCGCCGGCTTTCGAAAGAGACGGCCATACGCGGCTGGAGGCCACAGCGAACAACACCTTCCGAGGCGGCATCTCACAGGACTTCATCCTGCTGCCCGATGAATTGGCACTGAGACTTTCCGCCTATCACCAAGAAAGTGATGGCGAAGTCACCAACCTTTTTTACTCGGATGATTTGTTCGGGGCTACCCGCCGCGACCGTTATCAGGCACGCTTGCGATGGATTCCCCAAAAAAGCCGCGATGCGCGGTATGACTTGTCATTGGTTCATGACGAATCGCGCGGCAATCCATTCAGCAATGTCAAAGCCGTCTCCGGCTACGATTTGTTCGATCGCAAAACCTCCCTCAATGTCGATCCCTCCTACCCGGCCCGTCGCGCCGCCGCCATCCTCAATGCCACCTTCGAGCTACCCCGTGCTCTTGAATTGAAATCCACCACCGCCCTTCAGCGGCTCGATGTAGACCCCCGCTTTGATTTCGATGAGACCTCGATCCTCGCATGGGTTGCGGACGGGGAAATCGACGAGTTGCGCCTCACCCAGGACCTCAGCATTGCCAGCGACGAGGGGCCATTCCAATGGCTGGCCGGTGGCTATTTCGAAACCAGCGGCTACGACCTCGGTTACACCGGCATCGGCATCGAACCCAAGCCCGAAGGTTCGCCCTTTCGCAGCCTCGGTGAGGAAGAAGTCCTAGTGCTGGCACTCTACGGCCGCGGCGACTGGCAGCTCCAGAAAAACCTCCACCTCACCGGTGGGCTGCGACTCGACCACTCACAACACGATTTGAATGCTGCGGCAACTGTGGGGTCGCGGCCGGAGACGGAATCCACCGCCGAGAATGCAGACACCGAATGGCTGCCCCAGCTCGGCTTGGCATGGCGGCCCGAGGAGGGAAAAACCATAGGACTGCAGTTGTCCCGCGGCTATCGCAGCGGCGGCGTCAGCTACGCGCCGAGCCTCGGCACCAGCAGCTCTTATGGCCCCGAACATTCATGGGAACTGGAGCTTTATGGCAAAATGAAGCCACACGACTCGCTCGCGCTCTCCGCCGCAGTTTATCATTCGTGGATCGAAGATCAGCAAATCAGGCTCGATCCCACCGACCCCAGAAGCTTGCCGACGATCGATTACTACATTGCCAATGCCGCCCAATCCCACCGCTATGGCAGCGAAGTGGAGGCCCGCTGGCAACCCTTGGAACCACTGACCTTTACCAGCGCTCTTGGTTGGTGCCACACCGTGTTTGACGACCTTACAATCAATGGCGTGGATCGCTCCGGCCAGTCCTTCCCGAACGCGCCGGAATGGACTGCATCACTCGGCGCCTCTTACCAACACACATCGGGCATTTTTTGCAACTTGCTCTATTCGTTCGCAGATGCCGCCTACACCGATCCGAACGCCCCACTGGTCACCGCCGTTGAATCCCGCCGCTTGCTATCGGCCCGCCTCGGCTACTCATGGGATCATGCAAGTGTCTACCTCTTCGGAAACAATCTGCTCGACGATGAATACGCCTTGGCACGGTTTGATAATTCATCACAAGGCCTGCCAGTTTCCGGTCAAATCGGCCCAGCCCGCAGCTTTGGCATCGGCTGCGAATTCAAATGGTGAGCAGGCTGCCGCACGAAGCCGCACCTGAGCACCTCGAAGCCAAAAACCCCTTGTTTTTATTGGTTTTCATGACCCCTCCCTCGCTCGGCGCGTGGGCGTCAGTCGTCGGACGCGCTTTTTAATTTCAGATAACCGAGGGCCTTGGCGCGACGCAGGGCTTGCTCGCGGCTGCTGGCTTGGAGTTTGCGATAAATCCGCTTGATGTGGCTGTGCACGGTGCCGCTGCTGATCGAGAGCCTCTCGCCGATCTCTTTGTAAATCAGGCCTTGGGCGCTGAGGTTGAGTAACTCGACTTCGCGCGACGTCAGTATCTCCTCCACACCGCTCGCATTGTTGCTGCGGAATTCCTCGATCAGAAAATGGGCAATGCTGGGGCTGAGAGACGAGGCACCTTGCGACACGGCGCGCACCGCTTCGATCGTCTCCAAAACGGGGAGGCCCTTGATGACGTAGCCGATGGCACCGGCCCGCAGCGCAGCAAACAGCGAGCCCCGATCGTCATGAATGGTATGGACCAACGCGTGGAGCTGCGAGTTTTGTAAAGTCGCCGCAGCGATCAGATCGACCCCGGAAACGCCGGGTAGGCCGAGATCGGCCAGCAGCACATCCACCGCCGCCCAATCGGCCAGTTTCATTGCTTCCTCAGTGCTGGCGTAGGCACCGACGATACGGATATCGGGCTGTGCAGCCATGATTTGGGCCAGCGCGCGGAGCAGATGCGCGTCGTCCTCGACGATGACCAGACGAATGACGACGGGCTCAGGCGTCATTGGTATTATTTGAAAGGTTGGCGCGGCGCTGCAATGGCAGCGGGATGGTGAGATTGAAGGTCGTTCCACCAAGGTCGGAACGCTCCAATTGGCCGCCCAGCTCCTCAACACGCTGCTGCATGTTGAGCAAGCCACGGCTGCCCGTGCGGGACTTTGCCGGGTCGATGCCGCAGCCGTCGTCTTGGATCACGATGCGCAGCTGCTGTGAGCCGAAGTTGACATGGATGCCTGCCTGGCGCGCACCCGAGTGGCTTGCCAAGTTGTGGATCGCTTCTTTCATCACCCGCATCAGCGAAATGATCTCTTGCACGCGATGATCGGGTTCGGTCGGCAGTGGACCACTCTGGCACCAATCGAGTGCAATGCCGCGGGCGGTCGTCAGCCGTTGGGCGTAGGTGTGGGATTCCAGCAGCGCGTCGGCCCACAAGAGGCTGCCGCGTTCCAATCCGTTCATCCACAGCCGCAACTCACGGTTCCACTCAGTAGCGAGGAACTCGATGTTCTGGAAAATCTCCTTCTGCTGCTGCGGCTTTTCCTCGATGCTGCCTTGGAAGGCCAATATCGCTAGGTTGGCAGTGATGCCGCCAAATCCATCGTGCAAGTCGCTGGCCAGTTGTTGGCGGTGGCGCTGCGTACGCATGGTCATCAATTCCGCCTCCGCAGTGGCGAGTTTTTCCACCGCGCCAAGCTTTTCCGAGTGCAATTGCTCGTTCTCAAAGGTCTGCCGCTGGTTGATCAACATCATCGCGCCAAAGCTCCACAGCAGCGCCCACAAGATCCCCGCTGTGAAGCTCACCAACTGCGGGCGCACCGGATCGACCAACTGTGCCGACGTCGTCAGGAAATACAGGTCGATCGCGCGATAAGCGAAGATCGCGCAGATAAATAACGCGGCGCACGCCGTAAAGCGCGCCCCAAACCGCAGCGCCGGCCGCCGCTCCCTCAACAACTCGCGTGCCCCCATCGCCAGAAACAAAATGAATATCGGCGAAGTGACTGCCGGCCGGTACCGCAGACCCTCGTCCTGCACGATCAACCAGACGTAAACCGCATACAATGGCAGCGCTGCCACCAACGGCCAGACCTGCGCCGCACCGCGCTTCTGAAAGCGCATCACCCCCACATAAAACAAGTAAGCCGAGGCAAAATTCATGCTCGTCGGCAGCAATTTGGTCAACAACACCGAATCAAAGCCCTGGCGCAAGGCGATCAGCGGCATGGCCAGGCCGTTAAGCAAGGCGGCCGCCGCCCAGCAACCGATGCCGTTCACCCGCCGGTTGTAAACGCCCACGATGCAGAATGAGAACGCCTGCAGAAAGTTGATCAAGCCAACCGCAAAAATCAATGTGGGAACATGCAGCACACCCGTCTCATGCCCAGCCAGCCGCACCCGCGCAATCGAAAACACCCGCCACCCCGCCATTACCCCGAAATTACCCCGCTAGCTTGCTTGATTGAACATCTATGCAGGGCACATGGTTTTCTCGTTCTTGGGTATGGCGATCGCCGCCGATTCACGGGAGCGGGAACTAACCACCAACACACCTACAAAAAAGAAACGATGAAACTTAAATTAAAATCATTGAGCACCCTAGCTGCCACTCTAATCACGTTCGGATCGCTCGCAGGGGGAGCGGATGCCGCCATCACAGTGACCATCACAGACGATGGAACTAATTTGACGATGACCGCGACAGGAACCTATGATTTGTCGCAGGTTTCTCCCCAATTGCAGACCAACCTAGGGGTAAATGCTGCTATTGCCCCGCCCTTTGGTGGGATATATGGTTGGGAAACCACATACCCATCGAAGGCATTCGCTGGTTTAGCATATTCAGGCATGCTTACAGGAACGGATTTTAAATTCGGAGCAGACATCGTCACAACGACTAATCCATTCTATTTTATTAACGATCTTATAGTGTTCAGCAACTCGGCCCCTCTCATCGGGAGTGTCAATGAATCAGCGACTTTTCTTAACACCACCTTGGCCTCTCTGGGAATGGTCAGCGGTGAGTCGGTTACAGCTACATGGGCTGGCGGTAGCGCAACAATCCAAGTAGGCGCGATTCCGGAGCCTTCATCAGCCTTGCTTCTAGGGCTTGGAGCGTTAGGGCTAGCAGGACTTCGCAGCAGGAAACGTTGAGTCGAACCGAGCCATCGGCATTCGTGCTACTGGGCCTCGGCGCGATCGGCCTCGTCGCCTGCCGCCGCCGCGTCGGCTGATTCTTGGCTCATTCCCCTTTGCCTCAGAGGCGGCGCTGCATCCGCGGCGTCGCCTCTTTGCGTTGCGGGCAAGCTCTTACGCCGCTTGGCGAAATTCACAGATCGCCTTCTTTGATATCAAGCGAGGCGTAGTCCCCATCCTTGACACCAAACCCAAGCACCTCGGCGACCGGATCGGGCTGCCAGAGTAGTCCACAATCAGATAGCCAAGAGCCGTTGTATGTCATCTGCCGATAGGGCGCACCACTCGCCTTCTTCGAGATCCTCCGGCAATTGCAGGCCGCCGATGGAGATGCGCTTGAGGGCCAGGACATGATTGCCTGCGGCGGCAAACATGCGGCGGACTTGGTGATAGCGACCTTCGTGGAGGGTGATGAGCGCCTCGCATTCGCCGAGTTTTTCGAACTGCGCCGGAAGCAAGGGTTTGGTTTCGCCATTGAGCATCAGAGTGCCCGAGGCAAAGAGCGCGCCCTCATGGCCTTCGAGAGGACGCGCGAGCGTAGCGCGATAGACTTTGTGGCAGGCGGACTTCGGATGGATGATCTTGTGCAGCAGCTTGCCATCATCGGTCATCAGCAAGAGCCCGGTCGTGTCCTTGTCGAGGCGACCGATGCAGTTGAGGCCCGGATTGCGATGGGCGAAGCGCTCGGGCAAAAGATCATAGACCGTTGAACCCGGATCATCGGCACTGCAGGTGTACCCATCGGGCTTGTTGAGCATGATCGTGAGAGGAAACTCCTGATCGAGTGGCTCGCCACGAAAGCGGATTTCCGCGTGCGGCGTTGCGCTGTGATCATCGAGCGCGTCACCATTTTCGTTGGTCACCGCGCCGGCACGGATCAGCCTTTGTACCTCGCGGCGCGAGCCGTATCCGAGGTTGGCGAGGAGCTTGACGAGTTTCATGGGAAATGCGCGATCAGCGTTTCTCGGCGAAGATGATTTTGTAAATCGGATCCTCGGCGATCTTGCGCCATGCGAGCGCCTTGGATTCGAGCACCGCTTCGTAGGGCAATTGACGGTTGGCGACGAGCAGCAATTTTCCACCGCGACGGAGTGCTGTGATGGCGCTGGCGATGAAGGCGCGACCGAGATCGACATCGGTCGCTTGGCCGCTGTGGAAGGGCGGATTCATGAGAATGGCATCGTAATTTTCCGTGAGGCCCGTTGTGACATCGTACCAATGAAAGGCGGTCTTTGCGGCGTGCCTTGCGAGGTTTTTGCGAGCGCATTCGAGCGCGCGCGCATCGGCTTCGTAAAGATCGATATGGGTGATGCCATCGCAAATATCGAGCGCCGCTGCGGAAAGATAGCCCCATCCGGCACCGATGTCCGCAATGCGGCCGCGCAGGCTCTTTGGAAGATTTTGAGCGAGCAAAAGTGAACCCGGATCGATGTGCGCGCTGCTGAAGATGCCGGGCTGCGTAACAAACTCCGTGCCATCGATTTTTCGTTCATGGCCGAGCTCGCGCCATTCGGCAAAGATTGCTTCATTCCATGATCCGTCATCGGTGGCGATGAAGGCGCGGCACTTGTGTTTCTGAATCGAATCGACACGTCCGGTGGCGCGCGCAAGTTCCTTTTCAAATCGTGAGGCTCCCGCAGTGTTGGGCATTGCCACCAGCAACTTCCCACCTGCCACCAGTCGATCGCGAGCGCACGCAAACCACAATAGCGTTTCGTCGCGCGATTTTTGCGGCAGCACCATCACCCACGGCCATTTGCCTTCTGGCAATGTGTCGCTGCGGGAAAATCCCGCTTTGTCCCAAGCGTCTGCCAAGGGCTTGAGTGCTTGCCAACCGACGAGCCCCGCATGCCCGAGCAAGGCTGGATGAGCTTGAGCACCGATGAATAACATGCTTTCCGGCCGCGTATCGCCAAGCGAGTCACATGCCAGCATCAGGGTCTCGAGCGCCAAATTCTCCACGGGATCAATCGATTATCTGAATCGCAGACACATCGTTGATCATGACCGCCGGGCTCGACAAGTTCCCTTGCATTTCTTTTTTCACCTCGCCCGACGCGCGGATCTTTTTCCCGACGAAGGCCGCGAGTTCCGACTTCATTGCATCGGGCGAGCCTTTGCCCAAACGGATGCCAACGCGTGACGACTCCGGCTTGTCGCCACCGAAGAACACGAGGTAAAGCGTCTTGCCCGATTTCGACTGATCAATTCTTTCCGCCGGTCCTTCGACCGTGACTTTGCGCCGGACCTGTTCCAGTAGCCTTGGATGGTTGTCCCACGGGATCACCTCGGTGGCGGGGGCATCGAAAGCACCGGCCACGATCTCGGTTCGCGGCTCCGGCTTTTTCTTTTTCGCGGTGGATTTCTTCGAGCCGGATTTGTCGGCCTTGAGATAGGCTTTGGGTTTCTTCGCATCCGCGCGCGACTGCTTTACTTGATATGCGTAGCCACCGAAGGCGATCGTGCCGAGTGCGAGAAAAAGGTTCACCCAAAGCATGGCTCTGACGGGTCGCTTGGCTTTGCGCGGCGCGGGCTGTTTTCCCTTTGGTTGCGGTGGCGCCGACTTGCGGACGGGTGCGTGGGTGGCGGATTGCAAGAGCAGCGAAAGTTTGCTTCGCGCTTGCGTGAGTGTTGTGGATTTCGGCGCGACACGAAGCCATTCGATCCAATGGACGAGTCCGGAAAACTTCGCATTGCCATTCGCATGCGGCACACCGTGAAGCAACTGTGAGGCAAGACCGGAGAGCGATTTGAGATCACTATCTGTTTTGGAAATTCCCAGCCATTTGAAGGGCGAAATGCAAAACACATAGTCATGCGCCTTGTCGGAATCGCGCCGCAGCATCGTCGCCAATTCCGTTTCCACCCACAGCGCGTCGCGGCCGAAAGTTTGTGAAAGCCACAACGATGCATCGATTGTGGCAGCGAGCAATTTCAACACATCATCCACACCCAGCGTGGCGCGCGCATGAAGAACTTCGAGCGTCTCGCCATCGATCCACTCGGTGGCGATGAATGGAAATCCATCGACATCGTCACAGCCTCCGCCCGCGACCTTGGCCAATGACTCGTGCTTCACGGAACACAGATCAGCGAGCGAATCCTCATAGGCTTTTCGGCCCTCTGCATCGAGCCCGCCATAGCCCCTGCCGAAGGGGAAATATCGGCGCAGCGCGACGGTTTGGCCAGTCTCGGCATCGGTGGCGCGAAAGACCACTCCGTTGTGGCCCTGTGACATCATGTCTTCGATCAGGTATCTCTCTTTCATGGCGTGCTCGTTTGCTTCGACGCCAGAGCAGCGATATTCATTCACCCACGGCGTAAAAAATCCGATATTTGCAGAATTATAAGGATTTCTTAAGTTTCGGGCTCGGAAAAACCCCTGCAAAGCCCACGGCAACTGGCTTTGAGGGGTCTTGTTTGGATCTTGATTTCCAGTGTGTCGCGATTGCGCCAGTCGAGTGCCCAGATAAATTTCTGAGGCGCGCGAAATTGGTCGCTTTTGTCCGAAGCATTTTCCAATCATCGCGAGGAGCTCCTCCCCATGGCCCGCAAGAAGACCATATTTTACGAAACGATCGAATACATCGGCCCGCGACCGCAGTTACAAAAGCGTCGCAACCGGGTTGGTGGCTGGGTGATCGTCTCGATTGCGGTGGTCATGGGTTTTTGGTTTGGCCGTCCGCTCATTCCGAGTTTGCGCGCCACGCAGCAGAGTGCGTCGGTCGAGCAGGTCGGAGAGGCTGTTTCGCATCTCGAAAAGTCGTCACTGCCCGGAGCGCAACTTGCGGCCTCGGCGCTCGAGTACTCGAAACGCGATATCGCTTACGACCCGTCTTACTACAAAATCGGATTTCCGATGGGCGATGTGGCGGATGACAAAGGCATGGCTTCGGATTTGGTCGTGCGTTGCTTTCGTGGCATCGGCATCGACCTGCAAGCGCAGGTGCATGATGACATGAAGGCCCACTTCAACCGCTACCCGCAGTTGTGGAATGCGGCTGGGCCCGATACTCACATCGACCACCGCCGCGTGGCGAACCTTCAGCGTTTTTTCGAACGCAATGGCGAATCACTCAAGCCGTCGCGACATGCGATGGATTATGCGCCGGGCGACATCGTCGTGTGGTCGCTTGCCAGTGCGGAAAAACACATCGGCATCGTAGTGCCGGGGCCTAAAGGCAGCACTCATCAGCCATGGGTCGCTCACCATCTTGATGACAAGGTGAGGTGGGAAAATGTGCTCTTCGATTTCAGGATCGAAGGCCACTATCGCTACCACGGCAAGAAAGCCGAGTGATTGCGTGATCAAGTGCGGCTGCGATCACCACGCCGGCAAGCCCAGCATTTCGGGCAGCGCCTCACGCGGACGCCAGGTGAGGATTTCCGGCTCGCCCTCTGTCACAAGCACCGTATGTTCGAAGTGAGCGGAGGGCTTTCGATCTTCGGTGATGACTGTCCAGCCGTCTTCGAGAATGCGCACAGCGCCAACACCGGCGTTGACCATCGGCTCGATGGCAAGCGTCATGCCCGGCATGAGCACGGGAGTTTTTCCCTGCGGGCGGTAATTCGGAATTTGTGGCTCTTCGTGAAGGCGGCGACCCACGCCGTGGCCGACGAATTCGCGCACGACGGTGAAGCCGCGCGGGACAACAAATGCCTCCACCGAACCGCAGAGATCGGCGAGCCGGCGGCCGGCGCGCGCGTGCGAGATCGCATCGAAAAGTGACTGCTCGGTGGCTGCGAGAAGGCGCTTAGTTTCAAGCGGAATGTCCCCTGCCGCAACCGTCGTTGCGTTGTCGCCAATGAAGCCGCTCTTGATGATGCCCACATCAATTTTGACGATGTCGCCCGGCATGATTTTGCGCGCACCGCCGATGCCGTGCACGACTTCCTCGTTCACCGAGATGCAGATGTGACCGGGAAATCCGCGGTATCCGAGAAAGGCGCTTTTGCAATCATGCTCGCGCATCAACTCCGCGGCGAGGCGATCGATCTCGCCGGTGCTGCGGCCGGGTGCGACCTCACGGGCCAGCGCCTGGAGAATCGATGACGCGATCGAGCCGGCCTTGCGCATGAATTCGATTTCGCGCGGCGACTTGATGGGGATGCGGGTTCTGCGGGACACCTGGAAGAGTCGGGGTATGGTGAGAAGCAGGCGTTTCACGCCGGTCAGGATGGGTTGATGAAATGCGCGAGAATTTTCGCCGCCACCTCATCCTGTGGAGCGGTGGCATCGCAAGCAAAAAGCCGATTCTGGTCGCGATAATGCGCGATGACAGGCAGCGTGAGTTTTTCAAATTCCTGGTAGCGCTTGCGGAAATTTTCCTCGCTGTCGTCAGCGCGAGATTGCGCCGCCTGTCCGCAGACCGGGCAATGCTTGCTGTCGCGCAGTTGGCGTACCTGACCGGTCCAGCGGCAATCGGGGCATTCAACTCGCTGGCTGATGCGCTCGAGAAGCAGATCGAAAGGCACCTCGAGAGAGAGCGCGCAGTCGATCGCAAGACCGCGTTGCGCAAGCCATTCATCAAGAAAAACCGCCTGCGGCAAACTGCGCGGGAATCCATCGAGCACCCATCCGCCCGATTGCTTGGCAAGCCAATCGGCGAGGATGCGGCACATCAGGTCATCGGGCAGGTAGTGACCGCGGGCAAGAATTGGCGCCGCGGTTTTTCCAAGCTCGGTTTGGTTTTCGACCTGCTCGCGCAGCACTGCGCCGGTGCTGAGGTAGCCAAGACCAAGGCTTTCGGCGAGGCGTTTGCCTTGGGTCCCCTTGCCGGATGCCGGCGGGCCAAGCAGCACGATGCGCAGCGGTCTGGCCGTGGGATTGATCAATGGAGCTTGTTGTAAATATAAGCCGTGATGCCGAAAACGATCAGCACCGCGATCACCGTCCAAAGATAAACCAAGGCCGTGCGTGATGCCGTGTTGCCACCAGGCCCGAGGCGGTCATAGCGCCCCTTGAGTTTCCCTTTACGAAGGAAACCGTCGTAATGCTTCTGCAGCAACTGGGTTTCCACCTGGCGCATCACATCGAGCACGACGCCAACCATGATGAGCAACGAGGTGCCGCCAAAGAACTGCAGCACCAGCGATCCGGGTGGAAGTCCGACCACCTTGCCCGTGAGAACTGGCAGCACGAAGAGCGCGGTGAGGAAGATCGCACCGGCAAAGGTGAGACGGGTCATCGTGAAGTCGAGGAAATCGGCCGTCGGTTTGCCCGGACGCACGCCGGGAATGTAGCCGCCATTGCGCTTGAGGTCTTCGGAGATCTGCGAAGGTTGAAACATCATCGCGACCCAGAAGTAAGAGAAGAGGAAAATTCCAAGTCCGCCGAGCGCGTAGTACCAGAATCCACCACCGACGAGTTCACCGTAGAGCTTGGTCGCCCATGGTTGACCCGCAAAAAACCATTGCAGCATCATCGGCGGCAGGGAAAGCACCGCCGAGGCGAAGATGATCGGCATCACGCCGGCGTAGTTGACCTTGAGCGGAAGGTACTGGGTCTGGCCGCCGAATTGTTTGCGGCCGACGACGCGTTTGGCGTACTGCACCGCGACGCGGCGCTGGGCTTGAGTGATGGCGATGGTTGCGGCGATCACCAGCAGGAGAAGCACGATCATCACGACCATCATGATCGCGTTGTATTTGCTCACACCTTCACCGGTGACGAAATATTTCCATGCTTGGATCAGCGCACCGGGAAGAGCGGAAATCACGTTCACCGTGATGATGATCGATGTTCCGTTGCCGATGCCTTTCTCGGTGATCTGATCGCCGATCCACATCAGCAGGACCGTGCCGGCCACGATCGTCACGACCGTAAGGAACATCCATGTGTAGGAGGGATCGGGCACCAGATTGCCGAATCGCTCGATGCCGGCCATGTAAGGGATCTGGCCCGGGCTGGTGAGCGACTTCGCGACGAAGAAACCCTGCACGATGGCGATGGCAATCGTGATGTAGCGGGTGTATTGGGTGATTTTTTGGCGTCCGCCATCTTCACGCGCAAGACGCGAGAGCTTCGGCACGACCGCCGTGAGCAATTGCACCATGATCGATGCCGAGATGTAGGGCATGATGCCGAGTGCGAAGATGCCCGCCTGTTGCAGGCCACCGCCGGAAAAGACCGTGAGCAGTGCGGTGATGCCACCGGTTGGGCTCTTGGGGTCCTGCAACTGAAGGTGGTCGAGCCAGGCCTTGATGACTGTGGCATCGACGCCGGGCAGCGTGATGTGCACGCCGAGGCGGATGATGACGATCAGTGCGAGGGTGAATAGAATGCGGTCCCGGAGCTCCGGGATTTTCCAGGTGTTGGCGAAGGCGGAAATCATAGGGATCTCAGGTGAATTCGTGCTTGGGTGGTGACGCAAGACGAGGAAGCGTGATGGCGCTTCCCCGTCGGAGTTCGGAAAATGTCCGGCAAGGAATCGATCGATCAGGCCTTGATGCTGCCACCGGCTTTTTCGATCTTGCCACGGGCAGAGGCGCTGACGCTATCAACATCGATGGTGTATGCCTTTTCGACTTCGCCATCGGCAAGCAGCTTCACGCGATCGCAGCGACCATTGAGAAGACCAGCATTGCGCAGTGACTCCTCATTGATGAGGGCACCTGCTTCGAAGCGGGCATCGAGATCGCCAACATTGACCACGCCGGTCTTGTCGCGGAAGTCGAAGTTGTTGAATCCGCGCTTGGGTAGACGGCGGTGAAGTGGCATCTGGCCACCTTCGAAACCAACGCGGGTGCCGCTGCCGGAGCGGGCCTTTTGACCTTTGTTGCCTTTACAGGCGGTCTTGCCGTGGCCGGAGCTCTCGCCGCAGCCGAGGCGCTTGACGCGATGCTTGGCTCCGGGGTTGGGGCTGTAAGAGTGGAGGTTCATGTCTTGTTCTTATGTTAGATTGGCTGGATCAGGCGGATCTGTGAAATCAGATGGCCTTTTCCTTTTTCTTTTTGCCGCGGCTCGAAAGGATCTGATCGCGGGTGCGGAGTTGGGAGAGTGCCTTGAGGGTGGCCTTGACCACGTTGGCGTGGTTGGACGAACCCATTGATTTGGCGAGCACGTCGCGGATGCCTACCGCTTCGCAGACGGCGCGAACGCCACCACCAGCGATGATGCCGGTACCCGGAGAGGCGGGCTTGAGAAGCACCTTGCCACCGCCGAACTCAGCGTAGATTTCGTGAGGAATGGTGCCATCGACGATGCTCATTGGCTTGAGCACCTTGCGGGCGCTTTCGCTGGCTTTCTTGATCGCATCGGCGACTTCGTTGGCCTTGCCGAAGCCGAGGCCGACCTTGCCGATCTTGTCGCCGGAGACGACGAGGGCGGAGAAGCTGAAGCGACGGCCGCCTTTGACGACTTTGGCGCAGCGGTTGATGAACACGACCTTTTCTGCAAGCTCGTTGCCTTCGGAGTCAGTCGGTGCCTGACGCTCTTCACGCCTTGGGCCGCCGCGACCGCGACCTTGACCGCCGCCTTGACCGCGGCCTCCTTGGTAGGCCTGTTGCGGGGCAGGAGCTGCCGCGATGGGAGCCTCCGGGGTGACAGCAGGCGTTTCGTTTTCTGGAATCGTTACCATGATGGGATGATGGGCAGGTCGTTGGATTAGAATTGGAGGCCACCTTCGCGGGCTGCGTCGGCGAGGGCTTTGACTTTACCGTGGTAGAGGTGACCACCGCGGTCGAAGACCACATTGCCGATGTTGGAACCCTTGGCACGCTCGGCGATGAGCTTGCCAACTTTTTGGGCGCTTTCGACATTCGACGAAGCCTTCTCGATCGACTTGTCGAGGGTCGAGGCGGCGACGAGGGTGCGACCGACGGTATCGTCGATGACCTGGGCGTAGATGTGCTGGTTTGAATAGTGGATGGCCAGGCGTGGACGCTCCGTAGTTCCGCTGACCTTGCGGCGGATGCGTTTGTGGATGCGCTGGCGGATCGACTTGCGTTTGATGATGCTCATGTTGCCGTGATGGTAATGGATTATTTGCCGACGCTCTTGCCTTCCTTGCGGCGGACTTTCTCATCGGCATAGCGCACGCCCTTGCCCTTGTAGGGTTCCGGCGGATAGTAGCCGCGGACCTCGGCGGCAAACTGTCCGACGAGTTGTTTGTCGATGCCCTCGACCTTGATCTTGGTGTTTTCGTTCACCGTGACCGTGAGGCCGCTGGGGATGGGATGAAGAAGCGGGTGGGAACGACCGAGTGAAAGGTCGAGGTCCTTGCCTTTGACGGCGGCGCGGAGACCGACGCCTTGGATTTCGAGGTCCTTCACAAAGCCCTTTGAAACGCCGATGATCATGTTGTTGATCAGGCTGCGTGCGGTGCCGTGGAGAGCCTTGAGTTGGCGGGTCTCGGTGCTGCGTGAAACCGTGACGGCGCCTTCCTCGGCCTTGAGTGAGATACCTTCAGGCAAGCTGAAGTCGAGTTTGCCTTTGGGGCCTTCGACAACGACATTGCGGCCGTCGAGTTTGACGGCGACTTTTTCGGGCAGGGAGATTGGTTTGAGTCCGACTCGTGACATGGTGATGTTTTCCTTTCGCGAGTGAGTGGTTTACCAGACGTTGGCGAGGAGTTCGCCGCCGAGTTTCTGACGCTTGGCATTGCCGCCGGACATCACGCCTTTCGAGGTCGAAAGGATGGAGATGCCGAGGCCCGACATGACGCGTGGCACTTCGTTGGCGCCGACATAGTGGCGGCGGCCGGGAGTGGAAACGCGCTTGAGATCGGTGAGGACCGGACGGCCATCGACGAACTTCGGCTTGAGCTTGAGTTCGGTGCGCTTGCCGGTGACGACCTCATAGTTCCAGAGGTAGCCTTCTTCGGTGAGGATGCGGGCGATGTCCGCCTTGATTTTCGAATAGGGTGCGGTGAATTCCTCGTTGCCGGCGCGGCAAGCGTTTTTGAAACGCGTGAGGAAGTCTGCGATGGGATCGGTGAGAACAGCCATGGTGTGGATTCCTTGTTAGGTGCTTTAAGTGGTTTCCTTGGTTCAGACCGCGGCGGCCTCGGTGGATTCGGACGACTTCTTCGCGTCGCGGAAGGGCAGGCCAAGCTCGGTGAGCAGGGCGCGTCCTTCGGCATCGGTCGGAGCCGAGGTGACGAAAATCAGGTCAAAGCCGATCTGGCGTTTGATCTGGTCGATTTCGATTTCGGGGAAGATCGATTGGTCTTGAATGCCGCAGGCGTAGTTGCCGCGACCGTCGAACGATTTCGAGGAAATCCCGCGGAAGTCGCGGATGTTCGGGGAGGTGATGTTGATGAAGCGGTGGAGGAATTCCCACATGCGGGTGCCACGAAGCGTGACGCGTGCGCCGAGGACTTCACCTTCGCGGAGCTTGAAGTTGGCGACGGCCTTCTTCGAGTAGGTGAGCGATGGGCGCTGACCGGTGATTTTTTGGATTTCGTTGACGGCGTCGTCGACGGCGACCTTGCGGTCGGGGGCTTTACCCATGCAGGAGGTCACGACGATTTTTTCGAGGCGCGGAACTTGATGGGGATTGGCGTAGCCGAGCTTCTTGGTGAGAGCTGGCACCACCTTGTCCTTGTAGTGTTGCAGTAGCGGTGTTGTTTTCATGTTGTTTTGCGGGTCAGCGCGGTTTGGTGTTGGCGCTTAAGCGCGGGCGGAAGCGGTGCTTCAGCCCACTTTCTTGACGTTGGAGATGTGAACGGGACCGTCGATGGTGCTGATGCCACCGCTAGGGTTGGCTTCGGTTGGTTTGGCGGCCTTCTTGAGGGGGCGTGCCCCTTCGACGACAACCTGGCCCTTGGCGGCGTTGACGAGGAGCACGATGCCGCGCTTGCCCTTGTGGTTGCCGGTGATGATTTCGACTTGGTCGCCTTTTTTGACGTGAGTCTTGATTTGGCTCATGGGAGTGGGATCGGTTCGAAGTTGGTATTGCGGATCAGAGCACCTCGGGAGCGAGGGAGACGATTTTCATGAAGGCCTTCTCGCGGAGTTCGCGGGCGACGGGGCCGAAGATACGGGTTCCGCGCGGGTTGTTGTCCTTGTCGATGATGACGATCGCGTTCGAGTCGAAGCGCAGGATCGAACCATCGGGGCGGCGGATCGGGAAAGCGGTGCGGACCACGACGGCCTTGACCACGCTGCCCTTCTTGACCGAGGCGGTGGGGATGGAATCGCGGATGTGGGCGGTGATGACATCGCCGACACAGGCGGTGCGGCTGCGCTTGCCGAGCACGCCGATCATTTTTGCGCTGCGGGCACCGGTGTTGTCGGCGACGGCGAGCATGGTTTCCATCTGAATCATGGCAGTAAGGTCGAGTGGGGTGTGAAAATTGAGGGGTGGGATTGGCGGGTGCCGTTGAAACGATTAGTGGGAGAGCACTTCCTCAAGCGACCAGCGCTTGAGTTTCGAGAGCGGGCGGGTTTCGACGATGCGGACGCGGTCACCGATCTTGGCTTGGCTGTTCTCGTCGTGCACGTAGTATTTCTTCGAGCGCTTGACGATTTTGTTGAAACGCGGATGCGGAACGCGCGCGACATGCTCGACGACGAGGGTCTTGTCCATCTTGTCGGAGATGACCACGCCGACGCGGGTTTTGCGGATGTGGACTTTCGAGTCCGTGGAGGTTTCGCTCATGATGAAATGGGGATAGGCGTTGGGGGCGTGGATCAGGCGGATTTCGCGGCGTTCATCGCGGTGAGGACGCGGGCGGTATCGCGGCGCACTTGTTGGATGCGGGCGGGATTTTCAAGTTGGCCGACGGCCTTCTGAAGGCGGAGGTTGAGGGCTTCCTGCTTCAACTCGCGGAGGCGGAGTTGGAGTTCGTCGGCGGAGAGTTCGCGGATGTCTTTGGCTTTGGCCATGGCTCGGTGAGTGGTTGGGTGATGGATCAGGCGTGCGGATTGCGGGCAACGAGGCGGGTGCGGATGCCGAGTTTGTAGGAGGCGAGGCGCATGGCTTCTTTGGCGGCGGATTCGGGCACACCGCCGACTTCGAAGAGCATGTTGCCTGGGCGCACGACGGCGACCCAGCCTTCCACGGCGCCCTTACCTTTACCCATCCGGGTTTCCGGCGGGCGCGAGGTGATGGACTTGTGCGGGAAAATGCGGATCCAGACTTTGCCTTTTCTTTTCAGCGAACGGTTGATCGCGATACGGCAGGCTTCGATCTGGCGGTTGCTCATCCATCCGCGGTCGAGGGTTTGAAGTCCGTAGTCACCGAACGCGACGGTGGTTCCGCGCTGGGCATTGCCGGCGCGGCTTCCGCGGTGACTTTTGCGGAACTTCGTTCTTTTGGGCATCAAAGGCATGGCAGGGTCCTCCTAGGGAGATTAGTGGTTGGTTAAAATTTCGGGATGGGCTCAGTTTCTGTTGCTGGGGCGGCGGTCGCCACCACCACCACCTCCGCGCGGGCCGCGAGGTCCACGCTCACCGCGGTCGCCGCGGTCACCTTGAGGTCTGGCGGAAGCATCTTCTTCCTTTTTGTTGACCCAGCATTTCACGCCGATGATGCCGTAGAGCGTGCGAGCTTCGGCAAAGCCGTAGTCGAGCGGCACGCGCAGCGTTTGAAGCGGCACTTTGCCTTCGCGGTAGCCTTCGGCACGAGCGATGTCGGCACCACCGAGGCGGCCAGCGCAACGGAGGCGGATGCCTTCGGCACCAAACTCCATGGCGGTTTGCAGCGCACGCTTCATGGCACGGCGGAAACTGATACGGCGCTCAAGCTGCACGGCAATTTGCTCGGCAACCAACTGGGCATCGAGTTCCGGTTTGCGGATTTCGATGATGTCGATCTTGACCTGAGAACCTTTGCAGAGGTCGGAAATTTCCTTGGTCATCACTTCGATTTCCTTGCCTTGGCGGCCGATGATCAGGCCGGGGCGCGAGGTGTGAAGGGTGACGCGAACGCTGTTCCAGGCGCGCTCAATGACAACGCGGGCAAGGCCTGCGTTCTGTAGCTTGCGCTTGAGGTAGCCGCGGATCGACAGGTCCTCGTGGAGCTTGTCGGTGTAGTCTTTGCCGCTGGCATACCACTT
>JBIKIK010000062.1:0-7970 GCA_044361655.1 Luteolibacter sp.
CAGTACGACGAGATCGCAAAATTTACGGCTCCAGCAGCAAGACCGGTGGAGGTGGTGGATGTGAACAGCCATGAAAACGAAGTTCGTCTACTCAAGGAAAAGATTGCCGATTTCCAGCGCAGGCTGGGCGGCGATGAGGAAGTCTCGTTGGCGCTAATGCCGGATGAGATGAACCTCGCGATTGCATCCTTTGATGCGTTTCGCGATTTGCGCGGGACCTTCCGCGTGACGGGTATCGATGGCGGCGCGATGCGCATCGCGATTTGTTTTCAGCTCAATGGCAAGCCGAGGTTGTCGCGCGAGGGTGAGGTCGGGTGGATGAGTGCGGATCCGCGCTATTTGATTGGCACGCTGGTGGCGCGCCCCGCCTTGCTCAAGCGTGAGGTGGTATTGCAGATCGATCAAATCGAGGTCGAGGGCGCGGCGGTACCGCCGGAATTTGTCGGCCACATGTCGCCTTATCGTTTGGCGGAGCGTTACCTTGGTGACTCGGTGATTGGCCCGGCGATGGGAGCATTGACGCGGGTGGAGATTGCCGACGGGCGTCTGGTGTTGATCAAAAAACCCGGCGAGGTCCCCGGCGACGAGATCGGGCGCGGTGAGGTTGATTCCTCGAGTCGGCGTTTGTTCACGATTTTTGGCATTGCCGCCACCTGTTTCCTCAGCATCGCGGGCTTGGTGGTTTTCATGGGCATGAGGAAAAAATCCTCGGGCGCTTAGTCTTGATCGCCGGAGGGATTTGTTGAAGCTGGGGATCCTGATTCATGGCAGCGCCGTGAATTTTTTTACGGCATGAAAGCGAAAGCTGGCAGCACATGGTTGAGGCTGGGATCCCTGCTTGTGGTGGGGATCTTGCAGGGCATGGCTGTGGGTCAAACATCGCAGCCTGCACCACGCGTGATGGTACCGACGGGCAGCGCGCAGCAGCAAGCGGCGCGCGCGCCTGCGTCGGCGCCGAATGTTTCCTATCCATGGAAAAAGAACATCACTAGCACGATCTTCTGGATCGGTGAGTTGCCGACCCAGAACAATCCGACGCCGAACACCAAGTCATCGTGGGACACGAATTGGGTCGCAAATTTCGGCGGTTACGATGATCCCGATCCCGTCAACCGCATTGCGAATCATGCCACGGGTGAGTTCCGGCCGAGGACGTTTGTTCCAAAGCTCAACCCGTTTTACATCGCGTTGCCGTACAATGATGTGGTGAGCCATCGCGAGCATAAGCCCGAGGCGGCGAGGGTGATTCCGTGGTTTGCGCGATATCAGCCAGAGCCTGGAAAAACCGTGTGCAAAGGCCGCTGGCTGCAAATTTTTCGCGGCGGCAGATCCTGCTTTGCGCAGTGGGAAGATTGCGGTCCGTGGGAAACGGAAGATTGGAATTATGTCTTTGGCAACAAGCCGCCGAGGACGACTCAAAACGGCGGCGCAGGCATCGATCTCTCGCCTGCGGTGCGCGACTACCTAGGGCTGAAATCCGGCGACAAGGTCCATTGGCGCTTCGTCGAAAGCGGGCAAGTTCCTTACGGCCCATGGAAAAAATACGGCATGGAGAATCCATCATCCGCCGATCCCGACATCGCCACTCAGCAACGCAATCTTGAGCGCCTCAGAAAGCTTCGCGATGAGGAGTTTTTGAAGAAGCCGATCAACCAACTTTGAGCCGGGTGATGGCGTGGATCATTCGTAGAGCTCGTCCATTTGACCGTACTCCTGATTCGGTTCGCAGGAATTCGAACGTCGCCCAATGCGGCGCGGTGGTTGCGATAGCGGGCTTTGAGAGTTGGGGTTTGCTGCCTGTGCGCCCTGGCCAAACGGTCTCGGCGGTTGGGCCAATGGGCGAAGCTCGCGAGTCTTGAGTTCGGCATTTTCTTTTTTGAGTCGGGCGATTTCGGCGTTTTTGATCTGAATGTCATTGCTGGATGATGGTTTCGCCAGCGCCGCCTCATTTATTTGATTCGAAGCATATGTTTTGGTGTACATGTAATAGATGAAGGCTGGCATGCTTAGCAGCAGTAGCAGAAGGAAAATCAAATTGGGTAAGGCTTTCATGAAGATTGCGAGTCGGTAGTTGTGTGTTATCAGTCGACGGAATGTTCGTGAAGACTACAAGTGAAAAATTGCTTTTCCGTAGATAAAAACGATCGCAGTTTTTTTGTCGCTGTTTTGTATTCTCTATCATTGACGCCTCCGGCGGATTTGTATATAAATGGGCCATCATGCGCCAACTTCTTGCCTATGCCCTAAAAAACCGAAGATCACATGTCGGTCATTCGAAATGGCCTCAAATTGCCGTTAATATGATGTTTCAGCTCTGTGTTTGCGCTTTATTGCTGATCTCGGGTGGCGTGCTCAAGGCATCGGATCCAGGCCAGCTTGTTTGGAAAGAGCAGAAGGGAATGATGCGGTCGGCGGAGATCGGCGTGGTGGTGTGGAAGGAGCAACCGTTTCACAGCGATGCCAGTTCAAAGGCCTTCGCCTACGACCGCATGAAGCAGGCAGGTCCGATCACTTGGTTTTACAATGGGGCTACTAACAAAAGTTTTGAGAAGCATGAGCTCTTCCAGCAGATACGCTTTCCGCAGTGGCCGCTTGGGGAAATTGTCGAGCAGCAGGAATTTGAGTCTTTGAAGTTAAAATTGGGCGAGCTTGAGGCCTTTGCGCAAAAGTACCCGAATGCGGCGGCTTTATTGGATGGCATCGCCGACTCGATGCGGGATGCGGTGAGCAAATTTTCATCCGGAAAAGTTTTCTTCAGCGGCAATTGGATCACGCGTGAGGAGTATGAAAAACTTGCGGATCAAAGGAATGATTTGCTCAAGAGGTATGCCGAGGAGCGCGAGGTGCTTGAAAGCAAACTAAAAAATGAGGAAGAGCTTGCACTCAAGGCGCGGCAGGAAGCGCGTGCGCGACAGTTGTCTCAATGGATTTTGGCCGGCGGTGGAGTTTGGCTTTTGCTTTTGCTCGTGGCCTTGTTGACCCGCAGTTGGGGAACGGTAATGCTCTTGATATTTGCGCTGCTCGGCGTCGCCGGGTGGTTCACCTACAGTGGATCCGGCTTTGGCTGGGCCGAGCATGTCGAGCGTGCGGTGAAGGATCTGCCGTCACTGCTGACATTCACGAAGTGAGACCAGGACAAGAGTGTCGTGGCTCCTTAGGAAACAGGCTTTTTTTCCCAATCCTTATTTCTTCAGGGCAAATTCGTGACGCCCATGAGGAAGCGGTCGCATTCGCGTGCGGCGCCGCGGCCTTCGTTGATGGCCCAGACGACGAGTGATTGACCACGGCGCACATCGCCGGCGGCGAAGACGCCGGCGATGTTGGTGGTGAATTGGCCGTGCTCGGCTTTCACATTCGAGCGCGCATCGGTTTCGAGAGCGAACTGTTGCACGATGCTTTGCTCGGGGCCCATGAAGCCCATGGCGAGCAGTGCGAGTTGTGCGGGGATGATGCGGGCGCTGCCTTCTTTTTCTTTCGGGATGAAGCGGCCGTTGTCGCTGACCCATTCGATGTCGCAAATTTCGAGGCCGGAGAGATTGCCAGCATCGTCCTTCATGAAGCGTTTGGTTTGTACCAAGTACTGGCGCGGATCCTGACCTTGCACGGCTGCAGCTTCTTCCTGGCCGTAGTCCATTTTGTAAACCTTTGGCCATTCGGGCCATGGGTTGTTTGCGGCGCGTTCCATGGGCGGCTGCGGCATGATCTCGAGTTGGATCACGCTCTTGCATCCATGGCGCAGGCTGGTGCCAACGCAGTCGGTGCCGGTGTCGCCACCGCCGATGACCACGACATCCTTGCCGGTGGCGTTGAGACCCGGGTTGCTGCCATCGAAGTGGTGATCGAGTTGGTAGCGGGTGTTGTTGGTAAGGAATTCCATCGCGAGGTACACGCCTTTGGCGTCGCGGTTTTCGATCGGCAGATCGCGGCCGAGGGTGGCACCGCAGCAAAGCACGATCGCATCGAAATCCTTGCGGAGTTTTTCAGCGGTCCATTCGGTGTCCTTGCCGATGTGGATGCCGGTTTTGAAAACAATGCCTTCGGCGGCAAGCAGGTTCACGCGGCGTTGCACGACCAGCTCCTTGTCGAGCTTCATGTTGGGAATGCCGTACATCAGGAGTCCGCCCACGCGGTCTTCGCGTTCGAAAACCGTGACGCTGTGGCCGGCCTGGTTGAGTTGATCGGCGCAGGAGAGTCCGGCCGGGCCAGAGCCGATGACGGCGACTTTTTTGCCGGTGCGAATTTCTGGGATGCGGGGGGTGACCCAGCCTTCCTCCCAGCCTTTGTCGATGATCGCACACTCGTTGTTTTTGATCGTGACGGGTGGTTCGATCACGCCGAGCACGCAGGAGCCTTCGCAGGGAGCAGGGCAGACGCGGCCGGTGAATTCCGGGAAGTTGTTCGTCTTGTGAAGGCGTTCGAGCGCTTCCTTCCAGCGTCCGCGGAAGATCAGGTCGTTCCACTCGGGGATCAGGTTGTTGATCGGGCAGCCGCTGGCCATGCCGGAAACGATGTGACCGGTGTGGCAGAAGGGCGTGCCACAGTCCATGCAGCGCGCGCCTTGTGCACGGCGTTCCTTGTCATCGCCATGAATTTTGAATTCGCGCCAGTTTTTGAGGCGTTCGATTGGAGCGATTTCGGAATCGGTCTTGCGAGCGATTTCCATGAATCCTGTTGGCTTGCCCATGATGTTGTTCGTTGATTGGTGTGATTGAAATGCGTATTTAGAAGCAAGAATCAAGACTGTAAGATTCAAGAAAAGAGGCGAAATGTTTCATGCTCAATCCGCTGAGTTTCTATATCTTGTTTCTTGTGTCTTGTAGTCTTGAGTCTCTATCAGTTGCCGCCGACGCGTGAGAGGTCCTTGAGGTTTTCTTCAAAGGCCGCCATGGCAGCTTCGTCGCCGGAGAGGCCTTGCTCCTCGACCTTGCGGAAGCATTCCAGCATGCGCTCGTAGTCACGCGGGAAGACCTTGAAGAACTTCGGCAGCTCGGCATCCCAGTTGGCGAGCAGGTGCTTGCCACGCGGCGAGTCAGTGAGTTCGACATGCTTTTCGATTTCCGACTTCACATTGGCGATGTCTGCATCACCGCACTCGATGAGGCGGTAGAGGTTGACCATCTCCTTGTTGAGGCGTTTTTCGAAAAGTCCGTCGAGGTCGTAGACATAGGCCACGCCGCCGGACATGCCTGCGGCAAAGTTGCGTCCGGTCGCGCCGAGAACGATCACTTGTCCGCCCGTCATGTATTCGCAGCCGTGGTCGCCCACGCCTTCGACGACGGTTTTGACGCCCGAGTTGCGGACGCAGAAGCGTTCGCCGGCGATGCCGTTGATGTAGGCCTCGCCGGAAGTCGCGCCGTAGAACGCGACATTGCCGATGAGGATGTTGTCTTCCGGTGTGAAGAGCGAACCGCGGGTTGGGTAGATCGCGATCTTGGCGCCGGAGAGGCCTTTGCCGACATAGTCGTTGGCGTCGCCCTCGAGGGTGAAGGTCATGCCTGGCGGGCAGAATGCCGCGAACGACTGACCGGCGCTGCCATTGAACTTCAGCTGGATCGTGTCCTCAGGCAGGCCTTTGCCACCGTGTTTGCGAGTCACTTCGCTACCGGTGATCGTGCCAACCACTCGATTGATGTTGGTGATGGGCAGCTCGGCTCGGACTTTTTCGCCGCGTTCGATGGCGGGCTTGCAGAGCGCGAGCAGGTGGGTGTTGTCGAGGGCTTGCTTGAGTCCGTGGTCTTGCTCTTGTGAGCAAATGCCGAGGACTTCATCGCCGACATCCGGCTTGTGGAAGATCGTGGTGAGATCCACGCCGGCGGCCTTCCAGTGATCGGATGCTTCGCGGGTGTCGAGGCATTCCACATGGCCGACCATTTCATTGATCGTGCGGAAGCCGAGCTCGGCCATGATTTCGCGCAGCTCCATCGCGATGAAGGTCATGAAATTGACCACATGCTCGGGTTTGCCGGCGAAATTTTTGCGGAGTTTAGGATCCTGGGTGGCGACGCCGACCGGGCAGGTGTTTTTCTGGCAGACGCGCATCATCAGGCAGCCGACCGAGACCAGCGGTGCGGTGGCGAAGCCGTATTCCTCGGCGCCGAGGAGAGCGGCGATCGCGACATCGCGGCCGGTCTTGAGCTGACCGTCGGTTTCGAGCACCACGCGGCTGCGCAGGTCGTTGAGGAGTAGGATCTGGTTCGTTTCGGCAAGACCGAGTTCCCATGGCGCGCCAGCATTGTAGATCGACGATGAAGGCGATGCGCCGGTGCCGCCGTCGTGGCCGGAGATGAGGATCACATCTGCGTGGGCCTTGGCGACGCCAGCGGCGATCGTGCCGACGCCGACTTCTGCGACCAGCTTCACATTGATGCGGGCGCGCGGGTTGGAATTTTTCAAATCGTGGATCAGCTCGGCGAGGTCCTCGATCGAGTAGATGTCGTGGTGAGGTGGTGGCGAGACCAGTCCGACGCCGGGTGTCGAGTGGCGGACCTTGGCGACCCATGGGTAGACCTTCGAGCCGGGGAGTTCGCCGCCTTCGCCGGGTTTGGCGCCTTGCGAGATCTTGATTTGGATTTCGTCTGCGTTGACCAGGTATTCGCTGGTGACGCCGAAGCGGCCGGAGGCGACCTGCTTGATGGCCGAGCGTTTGCTGTCGCCGTTTGGCAGGGGCTTGAAGCGTTCCGGATCTTCACCACCTTCGCCGGTGTTGGATTTGCCGCCGATGCGGTTCATCGCGATCGCGAGTGTTTCGTGAGCTTCTTGCGAAATCGAACCGTAGGACATCGCGCCGGTCTTGAAGCGCCTAGTGATCATTTCGATCGGCTCCACTTCCTCGATCGGCACGGCCTTGCGCTTGTTTTTGAACTTCATCAGGCCGCGGAGCGTCGAGAGGTTTTCGCTCTGGTTGTCGATCTTGGCAGCGTACTGCTTGAAGACCTCGTAGCTGCCGGTGCGCACCGCCTTTTGGAGGAGGTGAATCGTTTCCGGATTGAACAGATGGTATTCGCCGTCTTTGCGCCATTGATACATGCCGCCGGATTCGAGCGCGCGGTCTTCGTTCTCGATGTGGCGGTCGGGGAATGCATGACGGTGGCGGATGAGGCATTCCTCGGCGATTTGCTCGATGTCGGATCCTTCGCAGCGGCTGGAGGCACCGGTGAAGTACTTGTTCACCAACTCGGTGTTGAGGCCGATCGTTTCGAAAATTTGCGCGCCGCGATACGAGGCGACTGTCGAGATGCCCATCTTGGCCATGGTCTTGACCACGCCCTTGATCGAGCCTTTGAGGAAGTTGTAGACCGCCTTCTCGAAGTCGATGTCCATCATCTCGTCCTTGATCATCTGATGAATCGAGTCGAAGGCCATGTAGGGGTTGATCGCATCAGCGCCGAAGCCGATGAGCGTCGAGAAGTGGTGGACTTCACGGGCTTCGCCGGTTTCGAGCACGATGGAAACTTTCGTGCGGGTGCCCGAGCGGACCAAGTGGTGGTGGAGTCCGCCCATGACCAGCAGCGTGGGCATCGCCGCGTGGGTCGCGTTGATGTTGCGGTCGGAAACGATGAGGATGTTGAAGCCATCGGCGATCGCCTTGTCGGCGGCGGCGCAGAGTTCTTCGAAGCCTTTTTCAAGGCCTTTGCCGCCATCGTTGGCGACGAAGAGCGCGTCGAGCGTGGTGGCCTTGAATCCGCTGAGCGAAACTTCGCGGAGTTGCGCGAGTTGCTTGTTGTCGATGAGCGGGTTGTCGAGGCGGATCAGGCGGCAGGAGTGCGGGCCGGGATCGAGCAGATTTCCTTCCGAGCCGATGAAGGTCTCGGTCGCGGTGACGAGTTCTTCGCGGATGCAATCAAGCGCCGGGTTGGTGACCTGGGCGAAGATCTGCTTGAAGTATTGATAGAGGTGTTTCGGTTTGTCCGAAAGCACGGCGAGGGGCGTGTCGTTGCCCATCGATGCGATCGGTTGCACGCCGCTGGTGG
>JBIKIK010000063.1:0-7876 GCA_044361655.1 Luteolibacter sp.
GTTGATCATGTGATGTTTGGTTTCCCGCCTTGAATCAGGTCGGGCGATTCTCGAAGACCCGCCGCATAGGGTATTCCCTCTGGTCTTCTTTGGTTGCTTTGCGGCGCAAAAGGGACGCGCGTGATAGGGTCAGCCCCAGCCGCTGGCAAGGAAAATCCGAGAAAATCGGCGAAATCCACCACCATTTCAGGCCGGCCTGAGCAGGTACCCGGCCACCCAGCCTTCCGCGCCGCTTTCGTTTCGGCACCAATGCCAACCATGAATCTGACGCAGCGATTCCAAGGAATCACCACGCCGGATTTTCAAAACCGTGGGGTCGAATGCCTCGATCGCCGAGAAGCGCCCGTCGCCAAGCGACTTGAGAATTTCCTCGGGAATGTAACCATCATTGCCCGCCGCATCGCTGGCCCAAACCCAGCCGGGCCATGTCCGGTCGGCCGCACCGACCTGCACCTCGTCGCCGGGCGCAAGACGGATCGGGTCGCTGTCGTTGTCCTCGTAATCGGAATTGGCGGTGTGCTTGGCCATGGCTCGTGCCGCGACCCAATCACACACAGCCCCTCTTGGCCAAGACCGAATTCTCCACGCTTCTGCGTAGGTCACGAAATGCCAATCATTTGCCACAATCGGACCTTCCCCCCGATTAACATGCAACACATCACCAACGACCCCGATCAAGAACTCGTCGAACTCGCCCAAAACGGAGACACCCGCGCCTTCGACTCACTCATCGAAAAACACCACTCTCGCCTCTACGGCCTCGTCCACCACATGACCTCGCACCACGAGGACAGTCACGACATCCTGCAAGAAGTCTATTCGCGCGCATTTCGCTCGATCCGCAGCTTTCGCGGCCATTCGAGCTTCCACACCTGGATCCACCAAATCGCCGTAAACCACACGCTCAATTTCCTGCGCAAACGAAACCGCCGCTCGGGCATCTGCCTTCACGAAATCGTTTCCAACGACGGCTGCGATCCGGCACTCGTCGACCCCAGCCACCGCGTTAATCCGGAACGCCAAACGATCGTTCGCGAACTCCGCGCACGCCTCAACGAAGCTTTCAAAAAACTCACCGATGCCCACCGCCGCGTCGTGACGATGTTTGATCTCCAAGGCATGTCACACGGCGAGATTGCCCGCACGCTCAACACCTCCGAAGGCACGATCCGCTCGCGATTGCATTACGCCCACCTGCAACTGCAATCAGCCTTGCAGGACACATGGAACGAACAGTTTTGCGATTGAAAAAATTTCGCCGCGCAAAAAAATCACTCCCTCACCGATGCCCGGCGCAAGCGATCCATGATCGCCACACCAAGGCCGGTCTCGCTCACCGGCTCGGCGACAATCGCATCAAGCCCAGCCTCATCGAGACTGCGCATCACATAAAACAAACGGATCGCCGCCTCGGCGAGCTTCCCACTGCCGGGGCTCAACGCCTCGACACACTCCCACGGATGCATGGTCACATAGCGGCCATCATCCTCTCCACGGTAACTCATCAGCCCATATCGCTTGCCAGGCTTCGGACGAAAATCACGCGGATCAGAAAGCAAAATCAATGGCGTGTGCGGCGCATAGTGGCTCGGCAACTGACCTGGAGCATGCGGCGCATCACCGGGTTTTTCCTTGAGCTTCTCGACCTTGCCGAACGCTTGCAGTTGCTCCTTGGTCACCGGACCCGCGCGATGCAAACGCAAGACGGGCTTCTTACCCTCGCGCGGCTCGATGGAAATGATCGTGCTCTCAAGACCTTCGGTGCAGGCACCACCATCAACAACCAAAGGAATCCTTCCCTCCAATTCTTTCATCACCGCCGATGCGGAAGTTGGCGAAATCCTGCCAAAACGATTCGCACTCGGTGCGGCGATCGGCTGACCCAGTTCTTTATTGATCGCACGAAAAACCGGATGCGCACTCTGCCGCACCGCCACGGTCGGCAGTCCACTCGTCACGAGATCCGGCACATCTGTGTGCTTTGGCAAAATCAAGGTCAGAGGGCCCGGCCAAAAAGCTTCGGTGAGCCGGCTGACATCTTCGGCAATTTCATCCGGCACCAAGGCCACCCGCTTCAAATCACCACGCGAAGCAATGTGCACGATCAACGGATCAAACGACGGTCGCTCTTTCGCCGCAAAAACCTTCACCACCGCATCGGCGTTGAAGGCATCCGCCGCCAAGCCATACACGGTCTCAGTCGGTAAGGCCACGATCTCACCCGCACGCAACAGCGAAGATGCCTCGCGGACAGCCTCCTTCATGTCATCGTCGGTGGCCTGGATGATGCGCGTATCGGACATGGCGGGGTCATGCCACAGACGCCGGCGGATTGCGAACACCTATTTTGGGTTTCCCTCGCGATCGCTCATCGCTAGTTTTGATCCATGAACGAAACAAAACCGACGCCGAAAAACATCGTGCTGGTCGGCTTCATGGGCAGCGGCAAAACAACCGTCGGCCGTGAACTCCACCAACGCCTCGGCTACCCGCTGGTCGACATGGATCAAGTGATCGAAGAACGCGCTGGCAAGTCGATCCCCGCGATCTTCGAGGAGTCGGGCGAAGCGGGCTTTCGAGAAATGGAAACTTCCTTGCTGAGGGAAATCACCGACCATGCAAGCAGAGAGCGACGCATCATTTCCACTGGCGGCGGCATCGTCGGCAGCGAGGAAAATCGCGCCTTGCTCAAACAGCTCGGGTATGTCGTGTGGCTCAGCGCGCCGATCAAAGTGATCCTCGAACGCACCGGCAAAAACCGCAACCGCCCGCTGCTCCATACCGAAGACCCGGCCGCAAAAATCCAGCTTCTCATGGACCAACGCAACCCACTCTACGAGGAGGTCGCCCACCTAAAACTCGATACTTCGGGCCTCGATTTCAGCGAGCTCGCCACCGGCATCCTCGAGTGCGCCCGCTACTTTTTCACCAGCCGCGCATGACCTCTCCCGAGGCACAGGTGAAACATTGGGCCGCCGAGGCGGGCTTCGACGATTGTCGCTTCGCCAAAGCCGGCACCGCAAGCCATGCGAAGGAATTTCTCGATTGGATCGAGCACGGCAAACACGGCGAGATGGCCTGGCTCGAGCGCAACCCGCATCGCCGCTGCGACCCGCGCGAAGTCCTGCCCGGATGCAGCACGGTGATCTGCCTCGCACTCAATTATTTCCCTGGAAACAACCCCTTTCCCGAAAACCACCCCGGCGGCTACCGCATCGCCCGCTACGCATGGAACAACGATTACCACGACCTGATCGAAAAAAAACTCAGGGAGCTTGATCAAAAATTACAAACCCTCGGCGGCACGCAAAAATTCTATGTCGATACCGGCCCGGTCCTCGAACGCGATTTCGCCAGCGATGCCGGACTCGGTTGGAATGGCAAATCGACGATGCAAATCCACCGCCGACTCGGCACCTGGTTTTTCCTCGCCGACATCCTCACGACCCTCGACCTCACACCCGACGCGCCGATCCGCGACCACTGCGGCTCGTGCACCCGCTGCATGACCGCTTGCCCGACCCAAGCGATCACCGCCCCGCGCCAACTCGATGCCCGCCGCTGCGTTTCCTACCTGACCATCGAACACAAGGGCCCGATCCCCCACGAATTTCGCCGCGCCATCGGCGACCGCATCTACGGCTGCGACGACTGCCTGCAAGCCTGCCCATGGAACCGCTTCGCCAGCACCTCCCGCGAAGCGAGCTTTCACGCCCGCGAATCGGTCTTCTCAATGCAAATGCGCGATTTCCTTGGCCTAACCGACGAGTCCTTCCGCGCGCTCTTCGCCAAATCCCCCATCAAACGCATCAAACGCCCGGCCTTCCTCCGCAATGTCTGCGTCGCCCTCGGCAACACCGGCACCGCCGATGACCTCCCCGCTCTGAGGCAAGCCGCCCAAGACCCCCACCCGCTCGTCGCCGAACACGCACTTTGGGCCATCGCCGAAATCGAAAGCCGCAAGACATGCGCAATCAGGCTCTAAGGCCCTAGTTTGAGCTTGCAAGCCCGGCACGGAGCGCTTAAGAGTCGCCCCCACAGCTTCTGACGAAAGAAAGGAGTGGGTCTCGTACCCACTCTTTTGCGTCTACGGACATCAGAAGCAGCGATCGCACACAACGCCCGCCATGACCAACGATATCGTCGCCCTCATCGAATACTACGAAAAGGAAAAAGGCATCGACCGCGACAAGGTCGTCGCTGCCTTGGAATTCGCATTCATCTCCGCCTACCGCAAAATGGTTCCCGGTGCCGACGCGATCGAAAACATCCGCGCCGATGTGAATACCCGCAAAGGCGAAACCCGCATCTTCGCCTCACTCACAGTCGTGGCCGATGAGGATTATGCGGACAAATTCAACGAAGTCCCCCTCTCCACCGCTCTCAAGAAAAACCCCTCGGCCGCCATCGGCGAACAGGTGGAATTCAACATCACGCCCAAAGACTTCGGCCGCATCGCCGTTCAGACCGCGAAGCAAACGATGATGCAACGCCTCCGCCAGGCGGAGAAGGAAATGATCTACGAGGAGTTCAAGGACCGCGCCGGCGACATCGTCTCAGGCACCGTCCGCCGCTTCGAACGCAACGATGTGATGATCGACCTCGGTAAATTCGAAGGCATCATGCCCAACCGCGAACGCGTCCAAGGCGAAGATTACAACATCGGCGACCGCATCCGTTGCTATGTGCTCGCCGTCGAAAACGAAGGCCGCGGCCCGGAAATCATCCTCTCGCGCAGCCACCCGAATTTCGTCCGCCGACTGTTCGAAGCCGAGGTCAACGAAATCTCCGACCGCACCGTCGAAATCCGCGGCATCGCCCGCGAAGCCGGCTTCCGCACCAAGGTCGCCGTCTGGAGCAGCGACCCGAAGGTCGACCCCGTCGGCGCCTGCGTCGGCATGCGCGGAGCACGCGTCAAAAACATCGTTCGCGAACTCAACAACGAAAAAGTCGACATCATCCGCTGGAGCGAAGACCCGAAAGAATTCGTCCGCGAAGCACTCAAACCCGCCGAACTCCGCTCGATTAGCGTCGACGAGGAAAACAAGATCGTCCATGTCACCGTCGACGAAATTGACCTCAGCAAGGCCATCGGCCGCAAAGGCCAAAACGCACGCCTCTCGTCACGCCTCATGGGCTGGGATGTGCAGGTCCGCCGCGACGAATCGAAGGAAGAACAATTCAAGGAAAAGATCGGCGGCGCCGCACACACACTCGCCGAACAACTCGAGATCACCGAGGAACTCGCCAACAAGCTCACCCTCGCCGGCGGATTCAACCCGGAAATGATCGTCGACATGCCCTCCGAATACATCGCCTCAGCCCTCGAAATCACACCCGAGGCCGCCGATGCGATCCTCGCCCGCGCCCAATCCCTCGTCTCTGGCGGAGAAGCAGTCACCAGCAACGACTGATCCCCGCCCGCCCCACACACCACTGCTAGAAAAGCCGGATGCCCAAAAAAAGCGACAGCTCACCACCCGAACAGGAAAAGGTGCTCGACCTCCTCGAGACCACCAAGAAACCTTCACGCCGTGAGCGCCAACGCCAGGATGCGGAAGCCAAAGCCCCAGCACCGAGCAAACTCGATCAAGCCAAACTCAACGCCCTCGACCTTTTCGCCGAGGAAACAAAACCCAAAGTTCGCAAAGCCGCCGCCAAGCCAAAGGCAGTAATCGGATCGATTTCCAAGGTTCTCGAAAAAGAGGACCCGTCGATGGTCAAAATCCCGGCTCCCGCAGTTGAATCCGCACCTGTCGCTAGCACTGCCGCCGATGCGGAATCCAGCGACCCAAGCGAGTCCGGTGATCCAAAGCTGATCATCATCAAGCCGCCGATCCTTGTTCCCGAACTCGCTTCACGCCTCGGCCTGAAGCCGTTCAACATCATGGCCGACCTGATCAAGCTCGGCGTTTTCCCCGCTCCCAACCAACCGATCGAACCAGAAGTCGCAGCGAAAATTTGCGAGATCCACGGCTTCACCTTCGAACGCGAAAAACGCGACAAGGAAAAAGGTTTCCACAAGGTCGAGGAAGTCATCACCGAACCCGAAGCCCCAGCCGAGGAACCGGAAGACCAACTCAAGCCACGCCCGCCGATCGTCACGATCATGGGCCATGTCGATCACGGCAAAACCTCGATCCTCGACTACTTCCGCAAAACGAAAATCACGGCCGGCGAAGCAGGTGGCATCACCCAGCACATCGGTGCTTATCAGGTGATCCACAACGATCAGGAAATCACCTTCCTCGATACACCGGGCCACGCGATTTTCTCCGACATGCGCGCACGCGGCGCCGACATTACCGACATCGTGGTGCTCGTGGTCGCCGCCAATGACGGCATCATGCCTCAAACGCTCGAAGCGATCGAGCACGCGAAAAAGGCCAAGAAGACAATCATCATCGCGATCAACAAATGCGACCTCCCCTCGGCGAATGTCGAACGCGTGAAATCCCAACTCGCCGAACACGGCCTGCAAACGACCGACTTCGGCGGTGACACGGAATTCGCCGCAGTCTCCGCACTCAATGGCCAAGGCATGGGTGACCTGCTCGACCTGATCAGCCTCCAAGCCGAAGTTCTCGAGCTCAAAGCCAATCCGAAATCCACCGCCCGCGCCGCCGTGATCGAAGCCCGTGTGGTCCCCGGCCGCGGCACAACCGCCACGGTCATCGTGGAATCCGGCACGCTCAAAGTCGGCACCCCCTTCATCTGCGGCCCCTACGCCGGCAAGGTCCGCTCGCTCATCAACGACCGCGGCACCAGCGTGAAGTCCGCCCACCCGGGCATGCCGGTCGAAGTAATCGGTTTTGAGGAACTCCCAAATGTCGGCGATCACCTCACGGAAATGAAATCGGAACGCGAGGCGAAAACCCTCGCTGCCGATCGCCAGGAACAACAGCGCATCGCTCGCCTCAAACCGCAACACCGCAACCGCCTCGAGGACCTCTACTCGATGGTCAAAGACGGCGGCGGCAAGGCAATGCTCAAACTGATCCTCAAATGCGATGTGCAAGGATCAGTCGAAGCGATCAAAAAAGCCGTGCTCGCGATCGAATCGGAAAAGGTCGAATGCTCGTTCATCACCGCCGCCGCAGGGCCAATCACCGAATCGGATGTCGCCTACGCGGCCTCAACCGACGCGATCATCCTCGGCTTCAATGTGAAGGTGGAAGCCAAAGCGGTGAAGGCCGCCAAGGCCTCAAGCACCGAGATCAAACTCTACTCGATCGTTTACGAACTCATCGATCAAGTCCGCGAAGCCATGCTCGGACTCCTCGAGCCCCTCAACCGCGAAACCGTCATCGGCCATGCCGAAGTCCGCAAGGTCTTCAAACTCTCGAGAGGCCGCGCCGCCGGCTCCTTCGTCAGCGACGGGCGTATTCACCGCAAGGCCCACGCCCGCGTCATCCGCGAAGGCATCCCGGTCTTCGACGGCCGCATGTCCACCCTTCGCCGCTTTCAAGAAGAGGTCGAGGAAGTCCGCACCAACTTCGAATGCGGCATCCGCCTCGGCGAATTCAACGAATACCAGGAAGGCGACATCATCGAGTGCTACAAACTCGAAAAAGTCCCGCAAACGCTGTAATGGTAATAGCTGAAAAGCTGAAAAGCTAAATCAGAGCGCCGCCACCTATGTTGCATCTTCTTTCAGCATTTTAGCTTTTCAGCATTTCAAATTTTATTAAGTCATGTCTCGCCGCCTAGATCGCGTCAACGAACTGCTCCGCCGCGAAATCGGTAATGTGGTCCAGAAGGATTACGAATGGCATGGCAAACTGGTCACCATCAGCGAGGTTGATGTCACACAAGACCTCAAAGAAGCCAAGGTCTGGACCAGCGTGCTCGGCGGCGACGCCCAACCGGTCATCGA
>JBIKIK010000064.1:0-7761 GCA_044361655.1 Luteolibacter sp.
TGTGAGAGGTTGCTGGTTTGCGGCGCGAAAGTGTCTGCCCGCCGCCGGATTGTCAAAGATGGAAAGGGATTTATCGCGGGTGGCTTGATTTGTGGGCGCGGCGGGGTCAGTTTTCTGCGGTGAATCGGCGGAAAACCAATGCGTGGATCTTGTTGGCTCTGGGGCTCCTTGCACTGGTGGCCGGGCTTTGGTTGTGGCGGCCCGAGCGCCTGTTTTCCCTGCGCCCCGGTGGACTTCAGAGCGCGGATGATCCGTTAGAAATGCCGTCGCGTGGCGAGCCGGATTTCCGATTTCACACCCTTTCGGCATGGCGGTACGCCGCGGTGCCCCGCGCGATGCGCTTCGATCTGCCGCTCGGGTCCGAGCACGGCGCGCTGGTCTATAACGCGCAGAAATTTTGGGAGATGAATGAGAAACGCGGCGGGCGCCATACCGGCGATGATCTCAATGGCATCGGTGGCATGAACACCGATCTTGGTGATCCGGTTTTTTCCGTCGCCGACGGGCTCGTGCTCTACGCGGCCGAGCCTTCACCCGGTTGGGGCAAACTCATCCTTGTCGCGCATCGTGCGCCGGATGGTCGCTCGCTGCACTCGATGTACGCCCATCTCGATCGCATTGATGTGAAGCCCGGCGATCTCGTCGCGCGCGGATCGCGCATCGGCACGGTCGGCACGGCGAATGGCTATTACCCCGCGCACTTGCATTTTGAAATGCGCGAGAGTCATGGCGTCGACATCGGCGGTGGTTATTCGCTTTACCCGCTCAACCGGCTTGATCCGGAAAAAACCATCGCCTCACTGCGCGTGATGGCGGCGGAAAAACTCGCGCCCTCGCCGTTGGGGTTGATGAGGGCGAAGTGAAAAATTTCGCGCGGTTTGTCTCACCTTGGTTTTGCATCAAGCGGTCTGACTCGCGCCAATTGCTTCCGTCGGTTTTTCGCGACCGTCGAGCACACATGAAACGCAGAGGTCGCCGCTCACATTAATCATCGTGCGGAAGCGGTCGAGGAACCAGTCGATGGGCACGAGCAGCAGGCTGTACTCGAGTGGCAGGCCGACGGCGGTGAAGACCAGCGTCATGGTGATGAGACCTGCGGAGGGGATGCCGGCGGCACCAACGGATGCTGCGACGGCGCAGAGCACGACCACCGCCTGTTGGGCAAAATCGAGATCGCGGCCGAGCAGTTGGGCGACGAAGAGCGCGGCCATCGCTTCGTAGAGGGCGGTGCCATCGTTGTTGAAATTCGCGCCGACCAATGCGCCGAGGTTGGCGGAGGATTTGCGTACCTTCACCCGCTCGACGAGGCACTGGTAGGTGAGGGGCATGGTGGCCGTGGAGCTGGCCGTGGAGAATGCCATGGCCAATGCGTCGCGGCATCCTCTCAGAAGATGCGCGGGGCTGACCCATGATTGCAGCCAAATACGAGACATGTAGTAAATGAACTGCAGTGCCAAAGCCAAAAGCACGGCAACGACCAGCCAAAGCAGGCTGTAGAATGAGCTGAAGCCATTGAGCCCGACCTCGCCGGCGACTACGCCGAGAACGATGATTGGCACCAGCTGAACGATCCAGTGCAGCATCGCGATGAAGGCATCCATGAAAACTTTCACGACCTTCACGGTCGCATCAGGGTCTGGCGAAACCTTGCGTAAGGCAAGACCGAGCATGAGTGCGAGAACGATCACGCCAATCACACTGCCGCCATCGGTGAAGGGGCCCATGACGCTGCGCGGGAGTTTTTCAAGAATCTGCAGAATCTTGTCGCCGGGGCCTGATTCTTTCGCGCTGGTTTCCGCTGTGGCAATCTGTCCTGCCATTGTGACGGCCTGCGCCTCGACCTTTGCCTTGTCGGATTCCGAGAGTCCGCGCCGTTCGCCAGGTCGCACGAAATTGGCGACAAGCAAGCCGATCATGATTGCGACGAGTGTGTTGGTGGCAAGCAGTCTGACGAGCGCGCCGGTTTTGCCTTGCTCGATTTTGGCTCCGACCAGTGCGTGCACGATCGCGAAGAATGCCACGGGTGCCGCGAGCATTTGCACGAGTCCCATCAGGATCGAGCCGGGCTTGGCGAGGGCGGCGGCATCGGGGCCCATGGTGGTGCCGAGGACTGCGCCGATCGCCATGCCGATGAGTGTGCGGAGGTAGAGTGGCATCGACTGCCAGTGGTGGAGCGGCTTGCGAATGAGGGCGGGCATGCAGGCAAACTGTGCATTTCGTGCCTGTGGCGACAATCGCAAAGCGCGATAGTGCTCAAGTGGCTGCCATGCCGTGAGGTAGTCAGGCGACCTCAGAACCCCGGTGCTGCGACGGTTGCGTTGTCGCGCTCCTCGATGCGGCGACGCAGAATGCGGTCGCCGATTTCGCGGATCATTTCCGAGAGCAGCAGCCACAGGTGGGAGCCTTCGCGGTAGTCGGCGGGGGCGATGTGTTTCACGCGGTTGGCGTGGGTGGAGAGTTGGAAGCACTTGCGGAACGATCGTCCGGTTTGGTCCTCGGGGTTGTAAACGGCGATGCCGTGGCCGCCATTGCGGTTCATAACGGTGAAACAGGGAACATCGGTGGGTCCATCGCCGACATAGATCATGTTTTCGAACGGGATCGGGCGCAGTTCGTGAGGCATGTGGTCGTTCACATCCTGGTCGTTGCGCAGCATGCCTTTGTTGATGCGAAACAAGTACTGCGTTTTGGTCGTGTGTGAGATCACGCGTTTAGGAAAACTGATGCGCCCTTCGGCATCCTCGCCAAATTCGCAGCCAAACATCGCACGCACGAACGGTTGCAGTCGTGAGCCATCGAGCAGTGCTTTGAGGCCCGATGAAATGATGTAGTGCTCGACCTTGATGCCCGCGGCTTCGTGATCCGCGCCGAGGGAATTTTTCGGCAGCGCATCAAAGACTTCGGGCAAGCCGGGAAAAAATTGCAGACCGCGACCGAGCTCGTTGAGCCGCTGGTTGCTGACCTGATCCATGCCGAGGTAATCGAGCAGGCATTTCATGTAGGCGAGCTCGCCATCCCATTTTTGTTCCTGCACGAGCGTGTTGCAGCGCTTCCAGAACTGTGCCGGGTCGATGCCGAATTCCGGGAACAGCACATCGTCCTGCATGTAGCGCGGGCTCAGCGTTTGGTCATAGTCGTAGACCAGTGCGATGGTGTTCTGCGGGGCGGCCATGGAAGTGTCATTCTCGCCGCTGCGGGCTCGAACGACAAGGGGGAAATCCGGTTTCGGCGCTTGGTTCGGTGCAGATTTGCAAGTGTTTTGACAGCGGCCGTTCCGATGCTCATGTTTTGCGCATGCAGGCGATGCAGTTCGAACAATCGGTACAGCGCATTCTCGGACGCGATAAGCGTTTCGACCCGCAGGCGTATTTTTTCGTCAAGGAGGCCCTGGACTTCACGCTGCAGCGTGTGGCTGGTGGCAATGGAGGTCAGGCCCGGCATGTGAGTGGTCAGGAGTTGCTTGAAGGGTTTCGCGATTGTGCGCTCGAGCAGTTTGGTCCGATGGCCTCGACGCTGATGGAGGAGTGGGGAGTGCGTCGTTGTCAGGATGTGGGCGACATGGTTTTTCTGCTGATCGAGGAGCAGGTTTTTGGAAAACAGGAATCCGATCGTCGCGAGGATTTTTCCGGTGACTTTGATTTTATCGAATCCTTGGTCGCGCCCTTTTTGCCGAAAGGTGAAAAAGTTCTCCGTTCGAATGTGCCTGACGCGGTCGTAAAGCTCGGCAATGTTTGCTGAGCATCAACGCATCTGCCTTTTGGCTCTTTGGCTGTTGCTAGGAGCTTCGGCCTTTGCGAGTGAAGCGGAGTTGTTGCCGGCTTCGGTGGTGCTCGCTGATCGGCGGATGGGTCCGGGTGTGATGGCCGAATGGTCGCGTGAGGAAATCCTCGAAGCATCGCCGCGCAGCATCGATGAAATGTTGGCGACGGAACCTGCGTTTTCGCTTTATCGGCGACAGTCGGCGATTTTTGGAAATCCGACTTCGGCCGGCGTGAGCTTGCGCAACACCGGTGCGACGGCTGCTTCGAGGTCGCTGGTGTTGCTGGATGGGATTCCTCAAAACGATCCGTTTGGCGCTTGGGTGAATTGGGCGAGGTATGACGCGCTGACCCTCGAATCCGCGCGCATTGTTTCATCGGCGCCGGCTCTGTTGTGGGGGAATCAAGCGCCGGCGGGAGTGATCCAGTTGAATGGCGCATCGCCCTTTCAAGAGCGGCATTCGTTCAGGCTCGCGGGTGGGACTCATGGTGGCATGGGGGCATCGACCGCGCATGCGATGAGCAATGAGGATCGCACGCGTGCGGTTTCGTTTGCGGCTTTTGGATTTCACACCGATGGATTTTACGCGCTTGATGAAACGCAGCGCGGCGCGGTCGACCGCAGGCTTGAGACGGAATTTTTTGGCGAGGAAATAAAATTCGCGTGGCTTTTGGCACCGGGCGTGGCGCTGGAGCCGAAGTTTTCTCATTACTATGAACATCGTAGCAATGGCACCGAGTTGTCGGAGAACTCCACGGACGCCTTTGATTTTTCGCTGCGATTGACCTCGGAGGACGCGGCTGTTTCTTGGCAGGCCGTGGCGTGGCATCAGCGGCGGGAATTTGAATCGGTTTTCACATCGGTGGCTGATGGCCGTTCGTCTGAAAGCATTGCCTTGGATCAATTTGACGTGCCGGGTCGCGGCACGGGAGCGGCATGGAGTGCGGCCTGGAGTGATGAGGAAGCGTGGAGTTTTCAGTCGGGTGCCGACTTCAGATGGCTGTCGGGCGAGACGAACGAGGATATCGGCACCTTTCGTCGCCGTGAGGCGGGTGGTGAGCAATTTGTTGCCGGGGCGTTTGTAGGCAGCGCGTGGCGGGTGAGCGAAACGAATAGGTTTAACATCAACGCGCGGGCGGATCAGTGGACGATGGATGAAGGGCGGCGGATTGAGACATCGCTTGCGAATGGCGCTTTGTTGCGTGAGGAGCGTTATGAGGATCGAGATGGAGTTGAGCCATCCGCATCGCTTGAGTGGATTCATCAAATGTCGTGCGATGTCGAATCGCGAGTGGCCCTAGGGTCGGGATTTCGTTTGCCGACTTTGAATGAACTTTATCGGCCGTTTCGCGTGCGCGATGATATCGTCGAGGCCAATGCGGACTTGGATCCCGAGCGATTTTTGAATGCCGAGGCCGGGCTTGATTGGAAGGCGCACGACGAATGGAAATTGGGAGCCTCGGTATTTCATCATTGGATTTCCGATGCGATCGCCAATGTGCCGGAGACTCCCACACCACCCAGCGGTGGCACGATATCCCTGAGAGACAATGTCGATGAAGCGCGGGTGGCGGGGCTTGAGGGGTCGGCTGAGTGGTTGCCGCATGAGTCGGTCACGCTCGCCGTGCGCGGGCTATGGTCGAAAACGGAATTAGCTTCATCGGCGGATCAGCCCTTGCTTGAGGGTAAGCCGTTCCCGCAATCGCCCGATCTTCGGATCATCGCCGATGCCAAGTGGCGTGCGCTTGAGTGCGTGAGTTTGTTTGGAGGGGTGGAATATGGGGCTTCGCAGTTTGACGATGCATTGGCGACGCGGGTGATTCCCGATTACACTTCGGTGAGGGTTGGTGTGATGCGAAAAATCGGCAACGCCACCCTGCAGGTGCGCATCGAAAACCTTTTCGATGAGGAGATCGTGACTGGGTTGAGCAGCAATAGACTTCGCACGCTGGCTGCGCCGCGTTCGCTGTGGGCATCGCTCGAGTGGGATTTTTGAAATGTGCTGTGACGCGCATTCGCGGATTGCCATTTGCGTGTGATGACGCGTAGTTCTCAGCATGCGTGTGATGATTTTGATGTCGCTGCTTGCCTGTGGTGTTGCGTTTGCAAACAAGGTCAAGACCGACGAGATATACCGGATGCATTGCGCCGCATGCCATGGTGCTTCGTTTGAGGGCGGGCAGGGTGGTTCGCTGGTGGATGGCGAGTGGAAACATGGCAGCTCGGATGAGGACATCACGCGGTCGATTGCCAAGGGAAAGCCAGAGTTTGGCATGATCCCGTGGGAGGGTGTGCTCACGCCTAAACAGATTCGCGGCTTGGTGATTTTTTTCCGCGAGAAGGAAAAGCAGGCGCTCGTCAAAGGGGTGGAATTTCCCGTGCCGACGGCGGACAAGGTCGTCAAAACCAAGTTGCACGATTATCGCATCGAAACGCTAGTGAGCGAGGGGCTCAAGAATCCATGGGCGATTGCGTTTTTGCCCGATGGGCGAAAGCTGGTCACCGAAAAGTCCGGCCGTTTGCGCATCGTGTCTGCGGATGGAAAGTTGGACCCCCTTGAGATCGAAGGTTTGCCTGAGGTCATCGAACATGGCCAGGGGGGATTGCTCGAGGTGGCGTTGCATCCGGATTTTTCCAAAAACGGATGGGTGTACCTTGGTTTGTCCGATGGTACGAGGGGCGATGGCGGGGTTCGTTGCACCACAGCCGTCGTGCGCGGCAGGATCAAGGATCACCGCTGGACCGACCAGGAATGGATTTACCGGCCGGAAGAAAAATTCCGTTCGGGCAGTGGGGCACATTTCGGCACGCGCTTTGTATTTGCCGACGGGTACATCTACTTTGTGATTGGCGAGCGTGGCGGGATGATGGAGGCACAGGACTTGTCACGCCCGAGCGGCAAGGTCTTCCGCTTGCACGACGATGGCCGCGAGCCGGCGGACAATCCGTTTGTCGCCAACAAGGAAGCGATCGCCGGCATTTGGTCGTATGGCCATCGCAACCCGCAGGGGCTTGCGATGGATCCGCGCGATGGATCGCTGTATGATACCGAGCACGGACCGCGCGGCGGCGACGAGTTGAATTTGATTTTGCCTGGTCGCAACTATGGATGGCCGGTGGTCACTTATGGGATGAATTACGATGGCACGCCGATGGTTGCTAACACCGAGAAAGAGGGTATCGAGCGGCCGCTGACTTATTGGGTACCGTCGATTGCGGTGTGTGGGCTGGATTTTTATGCAGGTGAAAAATTCCCCAAATGGAAGAACGACTTGCTGGCGGGGGCCTTGGCGCAGCAGGAAGTGCGCAGGATCCGCATTGTCGATCGCAAAGTCGTCGAGCAAGAGATCATTCTCAAAAACATCGGTCGTGTGAGGGATGTGGCGGCAGGGCCTGATGGCATGGTGTATGTGGTGTTGAATCAGCCCGACCGCATCGTGCGGCTTTTGCCTGTCGGTGAATGACGGCGTTGATTCGTGCAAATTTTTCATGACAGAAGTGGGCATCGGGTGTTTGGTTCCCACGCATGAAAATTCAATCGATGCTGTTTGCCTGTTTGATGGGGATGTCACTTCCGCTTTGCGCCGAGGGTGACAAGCCGGAGTCGCCGCTCGCGCGTCAGATGAGTGAATTGGACGATGCCTACAAGGCTTTGAAAAAAGAGACCGACCCGGAAAAGGGCGCTGCTTCGGCGCGAGTCGCGCAGCAGGCTTTGGTCTTGGGGCTGGCTGAGTTGCCCGAGATGCTCAAGAAGATGCCGGATGGTCCTGCCAAGGCTGCGGCTGCTGCGGAATACCGCAAGCTGATGGCTCAAAGCTATGTGGTTTTTTGTGAGATCGAGCAGGCGTTTCTCGCTGGCAAGATCGACCAGATCGAGGGGCTGATTGAGAACCTCAAAGCCATCAAGAAAATGGGTCACCAGAAATTCATCGAAGACTGAGCGGTGAGGCTCACTCGATGTCGAAGCGGGTGCCAAGCTTCACCTTTGAGTAGACGATGGGC